>DASZFV010000329.1:0-6072 GCA_035939455.1 Polyangia bacterium | reverse complement strand
CGCCTACATCTCGACGACGCACGACGCAGTCTTCGGGTTCGTGCTGTGCGCCGTCTACGGCCTGGGCGTAGGCCTGCCCTTCCTGCTGCTGGCGGCGTTCTCGATGTCGCTGCCGCGCTCGGGCGCCTGGATGGAGTCGGTGAAGAGCGTGTTCGGCGTCGTCCTCCTCACGACGGCGCTCTACTACCTCAAGAACGTCGCGCCGCCGCTCGAGCGCTTCACCTCTCGCGAGCTCCGCTTCGCCGGCCTCATGGCGGCGCTCGTCGTGGCGGGCCTCCTTCTGGGCGCCGTCCACCTGACGTTCCACGGCAAGGCCTTCGAGCGCGCGCGCAAGGCCACGGGCGTGGCGCTCTCCGTGATCGGCCTCTTCGGGCTGACCAACTACGTGCTGACGCCGAAGGGCGCCGTCGAGCTCGCCTGGCTGCGTGACGAGCCCGCCGCCGTCGCCGACGCCCGCGCGGCCGGCCGGCCGCTGCTCGTCGACTTCATGGCGAGCTGGTGCCTCCCCTGCAAGGAGCTCGATCTCAAGGTCTTCTCGCGTCCCGACGTGGCCGAGGCCCTGCAGCGCTTCACGCTCCTGCGCGTCGACCTCACCCACGAGGACGACGATCCCGCGCTGCCGCTCGTGAAGAAGAAGTACGGCGCCGACACCCTCCCCGCCATCCGCCTCGTCGGCCCCAACGGTGCCCTCCTCGGCAAGACCGACGAGTACATGGAGCCGGAGGCGTTCCTGCGCCTCCTCAATAGCCCAGGTGGAACGTGAAGGTCGCGAAGCCGGCCAGCTGATAGCCGGAGCTGTGGGTCTGGTTGGGGGCGGCGAGCATCACCGATTTTCCGCCGTCGATGAAGTAGTGGTAGCCGTAGTCGACCTCGGCCCCGACGCCCAGGAACTCGTTGATGAAGTGCTCATAGCCGGCCCCGATGTTCGAGACCAGACCCTTCGCGGAGATCTGGGCGTTGTCGAGCGGCGGCTTCACCGGCTCGGGCGTGCCCGCCGCAGCGCCGATGTTCACCACGGGGCGGATGATGTTCCGGCTCTTGCCGCGCTCGATGCCCTTGTGGAACTTGTCGTTGCCGACGGGCACGTCGATGTTGACGCCGAACAGCAGCTGCGTGAGCGTCCCGGCCCTGCCGTTGCCGTCGAAGATCTGCAGGAAGCTCGTCGACAGATCGAAGACGAGGAGCTTCACGCCGAGCGAGACGCCGAGGCCCGGCCCCTTGCGGCGGTCGAAGAAGTCCGGCGTGTTCGCCGTGTCGCCCCAGCCCGTGATGCCGCCGCCGATCACACCCGCGTGCAGATCGATGAGCCGAGCCTCGACGCGCGGCGCCGCCAGCAGCACCGCCGCTCCCATCCCGAGGGCGATGGCCACGGCGGCGAAACCAGGCGTCGTCTTTTCCTTCATGTCGGTTCTCCCAGCAGCGCGTCGATGCGGGCCCTATCGAAGCCCTGTAACAGCCGTCCCCGCACCTCGATGACGGGGACGCGGTCGGTCGGAATGCCCATCTTCGCGGCCTTCTCCGACAGCTCGCGCGCGGCCGCCGGGTCACGCTCGATGTCCTTGTCGGCGAAGGGCACGCGGCGCTCGGTGAGGTATTGCCGCGCCGAGCGGCAGGCCCCGCACCACGACGTCCCGTAGATCGTGACGACGGGCGTGCCGCCGTCGGCCGCGGGCAAGGAAGTCGGCGGCGCGGGCGCGGGGGGCGCCCCCTCCGCCCCGCGCGTCGCGAGCGCCGACGAGGCGCCCGGTGGGAGCTGCGCGAGCGCCGCGGTCTCGAAGGCATCGCGCGACATGGCCCTGGCGGCCGCCTTGCCGGACTTCAACAATTGGTTGAGGTCCGTGACGGTAACCTGGCCGGGGGCGTCGGTCTTGGCCATCTCCGCCGGATCGAAGACGCGCACGATGGCGCGCGCGCCCTCGGGCACGCTTTCGGCCTTGTCGGTGGTCGCGAAGGTGCCGGCCTGCTCGACGTAGGTGAAGAGCCAGCGCCCCCCCTTGAGGATCTCGACGACGCCCGGCTGGGCCTTCGGCTGCGGCGGCGCCTCGGGCGTCGACCGGCGGCAAGCGCCAGCGAGCGACAGCACCGTCAAGGCGATAGTGCCGGCGATTCCGATGATGGCGGCGGCTCTCACTTCTTTTTCCTCTTCTTGCCTCGCTTGCTCTCGTTCATGGGCCCCGGATTGCCGATCGACAGCTTCAGGACCGCCTGATCGACGGCCTGCTTGACGGCGTCCTTGATAGCGTCCTTCGCGAGGTCCTGCGTCTCGGCGTCCATCCCCTTGTCGGAGACCTCCGCCTCGACGCTCGACTCGCCTTCGCCGCTGAAGGCCAGCTTCTCCTCCGGGATCGTCGTGCCGAAGACCGAGAGCTTCACGTTCATGGCCACGCGCTTGTGACGCGCGCCGGGGCTCGGTTCCCTGGTCTCCTTCTCCAGATGCTCGAAACGCACCCCGACCGAGAACCCGCGCAGGTTGCGCCTCTTGAGCTCCGCGACGAGCGCCTCGGTGTCGTTCCCCCCGCTCGCCGTCGCCACGTCGGAGGCCCACTCGGGCCGCGCCGCCAGGTCCGCCTTCACGGCCTCGCCCGCGTAGGCCTTGAGGGCCGGGTCGACCTCGGGGCCGGCCTTCACCTCCCCGAGACGAAAATAGAACTCCGGCGCCGCGCCCCGCGCGTGGGCGACAGCTCCCGCGCCGAGGGCGAGCATGGCCACGCCGACCGCCGTCCGGATCCCGAGCCTCCTCGCATTCATGATGTGTTTATATTGCGCCCGATGCCCGCGACGCCAAAGACCAAACCATCGACGTCGCCCGCCCCGGCCGCGCGGCCGGATCGTACCTCCGCCGTCGTGACCGCGACATTGATCTTGCTCACGGCGCTGGGCATAATCACGGTGTTCTGGGAGCCGCTCACGGCCCTCGCCGCGGGCGCGCCGTCGGCCGAATCGGTGGCCGATACGCGCGGGGGTTCGGGCGATGGCGGCACCGCCGCGACGTCGTCGCCGTCGGAAACCGGAGCGGCGGCGACGGCCGCCGCCACCCCGGACGCCTCGGGCAGTTCTTGACCACGGGGATCCTTAGGGAATAACGTCTGCCGTGCCGCGGATCACTCCTGCCCACGAGGCTGCATGATCAAGCTGACCATGACGGAAAAAGGAGGCGAGCCGAAGGCGCTCTCCTTCGACAAGGAAGACGTCACCATCGGACGCGTGTCGGGAAACGACATCGTCCTGCCGAAGGGCAACGTCTCGAAGAGACACTCTCGGCTTTCGGTCCGTGACGGACACGTCGAGATCGCCGACCTCAAGAGCACCAACGGCACCTACGTGAACGGCAAGAAGATCACGGAGGTGACGCCCTTGGGCGCGACGGATCGCGTCTACGTCGGCGATTTCCTCATCGTGATCGAGGGCCTGAGCGGCGAGGTCATGAGCCAGTCGCGGCGCATGCCGCCGCCGCCCCCCCCGCCACGTTCGTCGAGCTCGAACGTTGCCAAGCTCCCGATGGACAACGAGCCGGGCTCGGCATCCGACGACGCCGACCGGCATGACGAGGCCGATTCGCCGCTCGCGGCCAAGCCGCCGCGCGCCGGGCGCCTCCCGCCCCCGCCCCCGCCGCCGCCACGCCGACCGCCCACGCCCCTCTCCGCGACCGCGCTCGGGGACGAGAGCGTCACCGACGATCTGCCCGCACCCTCGGCCGCCGAGGTGAGCGCCGCCGACAATCCGGCGCTCGACGAGTCGACGACGAACAACATGGGCCTCTTCGAGCGCCGCCAGACCGCCGACCACGCGACCTTCGAAGGCGGCGGCCGGCAGCGTCTGCCCACTGGGAGCGTGCCCGCGTCGGCGGCCGACCAGGGACCATTGCCGGCGCCGCCTGGCCAGGCCATGGCGCCCGCGCCCGACTTCGCGGCGGTCGCAAGCGGTGGCGCGGGCGAGGGACTCGAGGGCCTGCTGGCCGACCCCGCCGTCGCGCAGATCGTCATCGCCGGCCCCGACGCCGCCTTCGTCGATCGGGGCTCGGGCCTCGCGCCGTACACGGGAGCGCTGGGTGATGCCAACGCCGTGGCCGACACCATGTGGCGCCTCGCGAACATGGCCGTGCCGCCGCCCGCGCCCGACAATCCGATCGTCGACGTGCGCTTCTCGGACGGCACGCGCCTCGCCGCGATCTTTCCGCCCGTCTCGCCCATGGGCGTCGTGGGCTCGATCCGGCGCCCCGTGCCGGGCGAGCGCGCCCTCGCCGACCTCGTGCCGCCTGGCGCCAGGGACGTGCAGACGCTGCTCGAGACCGCCATCGCGGGCCAGCGCAACCTGTTGCTCACGGGCGACGCGGCCGCGATCGTTGTCCTCACGGGCGCGCTCGGCGCGCTCATTCCCGCCGAGCGGCGCGTGATCTCGATCGGCGTCGGCGCGGCCCGCGCGCGCACCGGCTGGACCGATCTGCAACCGACGTCGGATCTCGCGGCGCTCGTGCGCGTGGCGGCCTCGTTCCGCGCCGACCACCTGCTCGTCGCGGAGGCCGTCGGCCTCGAGGTCGCCGATCTGCTGCTCGCGGCGGCGCGCGGCCAGGAGGGCATCCTCGTGGCCGTGCCCGCGCGCACCGTCGCCGAGGGCCTCGCGCGCCTCGAGGCGCTCGCGACGCCCGCGTTCGGCGGAGGCGCCGCTTCGGTCGCGCCCCTCGTGTCCAGCACGATCGATCTCGTCGTGCACGTCGTCGCCAACGCCGACGGCGGCGCGCGCGTCGTCGATGTCGGCGAGCCCAAGACCGACGCGGGCCGCGTGGCCGTCGAGTCCGCCATCACCTGGCGCAGCGACAGCGGCCGCCGCGGCGGGGGCGCGGGCAAGCTCCAGATCACGGGCGTCTCCGCGCGCCTCGGCGCCGCGCTGGCCGCCGTCGGCCAGTCCCTGCCCTCGAGCCTCGTCCGGAGATGAGGACGCGCGGGCGCCCGCGGCGACCGCGCTGATGTTCTTCGAGCGATTTCGCGAGGCCGTGGCGCGCCTGCCCGACGGTCTCATCCGCCCGGCGCCGCCGGCGACGGCGGAGGCCCTTGCGCGCGCCGTGGCACGGCTCGGCGCCGCTCTGCCCGCCGACTACGCCTCGTTCTTGCGCTCGTTCGACGGCGCCGATCTCTTCCACGAGGCCATCGTCATCGCCGGTGTCGGCGAGGCTGCGCCGCGCGCGCTGCTCGCGCTCAACGAGGATCGAGAGGAATCGAACGCCGCCAGCGGCCGCCGCGCGCTCGTCTTCGCCGAGGCCGTCGCGGGCGATCGCTTCGCGCTTGACGAGCGCGGCCGCGTCCTGCGCCTGCGCGCCGGGTCCGACGAGCGCATCGTCGCCGGCTCGGGCTTCGAGCGCTGGCTCGACGCCGCAGTCGCGCGCGAGCGCGTGCTCTACGGGCCAGACGGCGAGTTCGCGCCCGACGTGTTCGACGACGATGGCGAGGAGATCGCGGCCGTCGTCCTGCTTCGTCAGACCGAGCGCGCGCTCAAGGTCGATCCCGGGTCGGCGGAGGCCCAGCACGACCGGGGCGTGGCGTTGCGGCGCCTGGGACGCGCCGAGCGCGCGCTCGAGGCGTTCGCCGCGGCGAGCGCGCTCGATCCCGACGACCCCTGGCCGTGGTTCGACTTCGGGCGCACCGCCCTCGCTGCCGGGCGCGACCTGCCGCGCGCGCGCGCGGCGTTCGAGCGCGCGGCAGCGCTCGAAGCGGGACCGTCGGGCGCGCGGCTCCTCGCCTGGGCCGCGCGCGCCGCGCTCCTCGCGGGCGAAGAAGCCGACGCGGCCCGGACCCGGCGCGCTGCCCTCGCGCGCGATCCCGCGCTGCCCGACGCGCTCGCGCGCGCCGAGGCGCAGGCGACCCTCGAAGGTGACGAGGAAGCCCGCGCCGAGAACGAGTCGCTGCGCGTCGCCCTCGCCCCCGCGTCCGCGCCCCGACGCTTCCTGCCGATCGCTAAGGCAGGAGCGTCTCTACCACCGCCACGAGCTCGCCCGCCGCGTCCCGACCCCGCAGCACGGCCCCGAGCCGGCGCGTCCCGGAAGGCGGGGCCGCGGCGACGCTGACGCGCGCCGCGCCG
>DASZFV010000328.1:0-10760 GCA_035939455.1 Polyangia bacterium | reverse complement strand
TTCATCAGCAGATCGCGCTGCAGGTAGGCTCGCCAGCAGGTGCCACGCTCGTTCGAGGAGCCGAGCACCATGAGCTTCACGGTGCCGCTGAGGGGCGTGACGTCCGAGCCTGTACCCGTGTCCGCGGACCCGTCGACGGCGGGTGTTCCGGCCGCGCCCGCAGCGCCGGCCGCGCCCGCAGCGCCGGTCGTGCCCGCTTCGCCCGTCGCGCTCGCGCCGCCGCTGCTCCCGGCGCTCCCGGTCGCGCCGGCCTCACCGGTCATGCCGGCCTCGCCGGTCGAGCCCGCCGCACCCGCCGCGCCAGCCGCCGCTCCGGCGGCGCCCGTCGTGCCCGCGCCGCCGGAGGTCCCTCCGCTCGAGGCGCCGCCGGAGCAAGCGCCGAGCTCGACCACGGCCACCAGCGACAAAAGAAGCGTGGGTACGGCTCTTCGCTTCATCTTCACCGTTTCCTCCTCGCTCGGTGGTCGAAAATTCAGGCTAACACGCGCGCTCAGAGCCGCATTACACAGACGAAGCCCCGACGGGATCGGCTCAAAACCCGACGCAGCGCACTACGCGCGGGGCCGAATGGAAGGGCCGAGCGGATTGCGCTGATCTGACGGCCGGTCCCAGGCGTCCAGCGAACATGGCCCTTGTCGCGTCCGCCCCGCCGCGCCGGCGCTCGGCGTGCTGCTCTCGATGATGGACATTCGATGGTAGAGCGCGCGACCCGAAGGCTCTCTTCGAGCCTCTTTCGTGTAGGTTCGACGCCATGGACTTCGCCTCGGCCCGGCCCGGTTGGTGGATTCGGGGGCCGCACTTGCAGACGCTGTGGGCGCGGCTCGCGCGCTCGCGGCGCCTCGTCGGCTTCGAGCGGGAGGTGCTCGCGACGCCCGACTGCGACGAGCTCGTGCTCGACCACGTGGCGGGACCGCCGGGCGGGCCGCGGGTGATCCTGCTGCACGGGACCGAGGGCAGCGCGTACTCGCTGCACACGCAGGGCTTGGCCCAGCTCGTCGCGCGCGCGGGGTGGCGGGGGACCGTGCTCAACTTCCGCTCATGCGCACGCGACCCGCGCGACATTCGACGGCGGCTGCGCAACCTCCGGCCGCGGCTCTATCACGCCGCCGACACGGCGGACCTCGATCTCGTCGTGCGCACGCTGCGCGCGCGCGAGCCGGATGTGCCGATGTTCGCCATCGGCTTCTCGCTGGGCGGCGGCGTCCTGCTCAAGTGGCTCGGCCAACAGGGTGGCGACTCGCCGCTCGCGGCGGCGGCGACGATCTCGGTGCCCTACGACCTCGGGGCGTCCGTCCAGTTCCTCGAGCGACGCGCGGCGCGCTTCTACGTCTACAACTTCATGAGGCGGGTCCGGCCCAAGGCGCTAGACGTGCTTGCGCGCTTCCCGGCCGAGACGGCCCACGTCGATCGCGAACGCGTGCGGCGCGCGCGCACGATCCGCCAGTTCGACGACTGCGCGACGGCGCCGCTGCACGGCTTCGCGGGCGCCGACGACTATTACGCGCGCGCGAGCGCGCTCCCCGAGTTGCCGCGCATCCGCGTCCCCACGCTGTGCATCAGCGGGGAGGACGACCCTTTCTATCCCGCGCACGCCATCGCGCCCGCGCGCGCGGCGGCGTCTGATCGCGTGACGTTCGCCGTGACGTCGTGGGGCGGCCACACGGGGTTCGTGAGCGGCCGCTGGCCGTGGCGCCCCGTGTACTGGGCCGAGGAGACGGCAGTCGAGTGGCTCGCCGTGCACGGAGCGGTAACAGATTCGACGACACTTCGAAGCTGAATCGTTCCCGAGCCGTCGCCCAACGGAAGTCGCGATGGGCGCATGCTGGAGCGGCTGAATGGCTCTCGAGTGGAAAGAGTCGCCCTGGATGGAATCTTATCGGGCCGCGCTCAAACGACGGCGCCCCCGCCTTTGGCGTCGCCTCGGCGAGCTCGCGGACGAGCTGCGTGAGCCGCTCGACACGACGCTCGTCGTCGGGATCATCTTTGCGGTGGCCATCCTCCTCGCGTGCGCGTTTCCCGTCTGAGGCGCGCGACGGCGACGAACAGGACGCCGGAGCCCAAGAGGGCGAGCATGGCGCCCACGAGCGCGGTCGCGAGCGGCGCGCCCACGTGACCCTTGAGCAGATCGGAGGCGCGGCCCGTCACGAGCGCCGCCGGCGCGTTGCCGCACAACGTGACGACGAGCAGGAAGTTGGCCTGCAACGTCGTCGCGTAGGCGCGCGGGCCCATCTCGTCGACGGCGGCCGCGATGGGGCCGTTGTAGACGGAAAAGAGGAACGCGGCGACTGCCGTGAGCGCCAGGAAGACGCCCTGCGCGGGGCAGAAGAGCGCGACGAGGGCCACGGGAACGCCCGCGATGAACGACACGCCGACGATGAGGGCGTGGCCCGAGCGCACGCGGCGCGAGAGCGCGTCGCCCGCATATCCGCCCGCGAGCACGCCGCCCGCGCCACACACGATGGCGACGAGGCCGAGGTAGGCGCTCGCGAGCGTGGGCGCGAGGCGCCGTTCGCGCACGAGCAGCGTCGGCATCCAGGAGATGATCGAGCCCGCGCCGAAGTTTGCGAGGACGCCGCCCGCCAGGCAGGCGAGGTACGCGGGCGAGAGGAGGTACCGGCGCGCTGGCAGCCTTGGCTCGTCGGGGATGTCTCTGGGCACGGCCATGCGCGTCGAGAGCAGCGCGAGGCAGAAGCCGGGCAGCCCCGCGACAAGGAGCGAGCCGCGCCACGTGACGTACGGCGCGAGGAGGCCGCCCACCATGAGCGCGAAGGCGCCGCCGCCAGCGCCGCCGAGGGCCATGCCGACGTTGAAGATGCCCATGGCGCGCCCGCGCCGCTCGGGGGGCGCGTCCGCGCAGAGGAGCGCGTTGGCGCTCGGGCCGAAGGCGCCCTCGCCGACGCCGACGAGCGCGCGCATGACGAGCAGGAAAGCGTAGCTGGGCGCGAGCGCCGAGCCAAGCGTCGCGAGGCTCCAGACGGTGACGCCCGCCGCGACGACGGCGCGTGGGCCGAAGCGCCGCGTCGCCGGGCCGCTCACGAGCGACGCGAGCGCGAAGACGAGCAGGTTGCCGAAGCCGAGCGCGCCGAGCGCGGTGTCCGAGAGCGCCAGGTCCTTGCCGACGAGCGGAAAGAGCCCGTACATGATCTGGCGATCGAAGTAGTTGACGAAGTTGATGGCCGTGAGGAGCGGCAGCGGCGCGAGCCCGGCGCGTCGGGACGCGCGCGCGAGCAGGGGCGAGGCGACGAGGCCGAGCTCCTGGCTCAACCGGCCGTCCCCGCCCTGACGCGTGGCGCGCGGATGAGCGAGAGGCTGATCCACACGCCGGCGCTGAAGTAGAGCGACATCCAGGGCATCTCGTCTTTCCAGTCCTCCCAACGGCGCGTCACGACGCGGCGGCGCGCCGAGTCGGCGAAGCCCTGCCCGACGGTGAGGTAGGTCTTGCCGCTCGCGGTGTCGGCGCGCACCCGAGAGGCGTACATGGGCACGTCGACCGTGAACATGAACATGACATAGGCGGCGTTGAGGACGATGGCGGCGCCCAGGAACGGCCGCCGCACCTCGCGGCGGCGCCACCACAGGGCGACGAGCGTCAACGTCATGAGCGCCGAGCTAACGGCCCAGGTCGACTCCTCGATGACGCTGCCGCGGAAGTTCGTCGTGAGCGTCGTATACCAGGAGCAGCACTCGGCGAAGGCGATGAGCGGCAACAGCAGGCGCGAGACGGCGTAGCCGACGCGCGAGCCGAGGCCCTTCGTCCACTGGCCGAGGAAGAGCGTCCACTGCGCGACGAGCGAGAGCTCGGCAATCGTCGCGACCGCGCGGCTCAGGATCGCGCTCGACCACCACGAGTCGACCAGGCAGATGCGCTGGCCTTCGGCGCGCGGCAGGAACGAGCGGAACGCGCAGCCGAAGACGAACGCCGCAGAGAGCCAGACCTGCCAGAGGCGTTCGCGCCGCAGCGAAGGATCCTCGTCGGCGTCCTCGCGCCGCGCGATGAGCAGCCACGCGAGCACGTTGGCGACGCTGATGGCGCTGATGGCGCTCCACCACAGCGTGACGGCGGTCGATTGCTCGCTGGCGTTCGGCATCGAGGAGCTCGGGCGTCGTCATTGCATCGTCGACAACGACGGAGTCGCCGTCAAAAGAACACGTTTTCAACGAACCGCGGCGCGAAACTGGGCGTTCTTTCGTTTTGGCACGCGCGCGCCTTCGTTTTGAAACTGGATTGTTGCAGCGCCAACACTCGAGACACGGGCGGTGGTGATACGGTGGTCGCGCATCCACAACGGGAGGCGCAACGATGACATTCTTCGAGTCGCTCAAAGAACAACGCTGGGACGATCACCGCTTCTATCACCACAGCCGCATCAACCAGTCGCTCCACCTCGTGAGCGCCATGAGCTTCGTCGTGACCTACGCGCTGCTGTTCACGCACCCCGTCGCGGCCGCGCTCTTTGGCTGGACGTTCGCGATGTGCATCCGCCAGGTCGGCCATTTCTTCTTCGAGCCCAAGGGCTACGACGAGATGAACCAGGCCACACACGAATACAAGGAGAAGGTGAAGGTGGGCTTCAACCTGCGCCGCAAGGTGATCCTGCACTCGGTGTGGGCCCTCGTGCCGCTCGTGCTGTACCTCCAGCCGTCGATGTTCGGCCTGTTCACGCCGCACGCCGATTGGAGCGGCTATTTCCTGCACCTGTCGAAGCTCTGGCTCGGCCTCGCGGCGGTGGCGCTGCTCGGCCGCACGATCCAGCTCTTCTTCATCCGCGACGTCCAGACCGGCCTCGTGTGGTTCACGAAGATCCTCACCGATCCCTTTCACGACATCATGCTGTATTGGCGCTCGCCGCTGTATCTGATGAAGGGTGAGTTGGTCGAGCCGGCCCACGACCGCGCCTCGTGAACAACCGGCGCCACCGACGAAGGTAGACCCTCAACATCTCCTTGACGATGCGGCGCTTGATGGCCTTGTTCGTGAGCGCCGCGTCCGACCACCAGAAACCGTCCTGCTCCATGGCGCGCGCCGCGGCCACGAGCTTGTCGGCGACGGCGGCGAAGTCCGCGTCGGAGTAATTGAGGCTGAAGATGAATCGTCCCGTACCCACCCAGCTGAGCGCCAGACCTTCGGCGCGCAAATAATATTGCAACATCCAGTTGTAGCGCGACGGCCGCGTGTAGGTGACGGTCCAGATGGAGGAGAGGTTGGCGACGCGCACGGGCAGCTCCGCGCGCGCGAGCCGCTCGTTGAGGGCCGCGGCGCGCGTGTTCCAGATGCGATCTGCCGTCGCGTAGAGCTCGGCGATCACCGGCCGTTCGATGCGGTCGAGGAACTCGTGCATGGACGCCATGACGTAGGGGTGCGAGTTGAAGGTTCCGCGCGCGAAGCAGATGTCGGACGGCCGGTCGTCGCGAAAGCGTCGCATGAGGTCCTTGCGGCCGCACAGCGCGCCGATCGGCAAACCGCCGCCGAGCGTCTTTCCGTAGGTGACGAGATCGGCCTTGACGCCGAAGTACTCCTGCGCGCCGCCGCGCGCGAGGCGGAAGCCCACGAACACCTCGTCGAAGATGAGGACGATGCCACGCTCCGTGCAAACGGCGCGCAGCTTCTCCAGCCAGTCCGTGTAGGCGGCGCGATCGTAGCGGGCGGCGCGGCCGCTGTCGACGAGGGTGGCGTCGCTGGGCGCGCCGGCGTTCGGGTGCAGCGCCTGCAACGGGTTGACGAGCACGCACGCGATGTCACGCCGCGTGCGCAGGACGTGGAGCGTGTCGTCGTCCATCTCCTCGAGCGTGTACGTCTCGTGCGCGGGCGACGGGTTGCCGACGCCGGGCTGCACGTCGCCCCACCAGCCGTGGTACGCGCCGCAGAAGCGCACGAGGTGCGAGCGGCGCGTATGGTAGCGCGCGAGACGCACGGCCTGCATGACGGCCTCGGTGCCCGACATGTGAAACGAGACCTCGTCCTGCCCCGAGATCGCGCGCAGCCGGCCGACGTTCGAGGCCACGACCGGGTGATAGGCGCCGAGCACGGGCCCGAGCGCCTCGACGCGGGCGGCCCCGGCGCGCATGCAGTCCTTGTAGAAGTCGTAGCCAAAGACATTGACGCCGTAGGAACCCGTCAGATCGTGGAAGGTGTTGCCGTCGAGGTCGGTCACGGTGACGCCGGACGACGCGCGCAGGAAGGCGCCGCCCGCCAGGTGACGGCGGACGAAGCGCGTGTACTGGAACGGCACCCGGTAGGTGTCGGTAAACTGCAGGTCGGAGAGCGAGCCTTCGGCCTCGGCCGTCAGGCGCGCCGTCTCCGGGTAGCGCTCGCGGTAGATCGACGCGAGGCGCATGAACCCGTCACGACGCCTGCCCGCGACCTCGGCGGGCGCGCCGTCGGAGCGAAACAGACTCTCGTCGTCGTACTCGTAGAACGGAACGAGGGCCGCCACGCGGCGGGCCATGCGCGAGTGCCCGCGCAGAGACCGGTGCTTGGCCTTCGACAACTCGAGCCGCGCCTTGGCCTTGTAGGCCAGGCCCGCCGCCGCTGCGGCGCCCAGGACGTAACCCTCGAGCGGAATGGTCATCGGGGCCTCCGTTTCGACCCTTGCGTGGAGATGAGATGACGGTGCGCAGCGCCCTCTCCCGCGTCTTTCTGCAGGAGGATCTGAACTTTCTTCTGACGAACCGCATTCCGCGCGCGCTCGTGACGCGCTTCTTCGGCTGGTTCGGCAAGATCGAGCAGCCCGTCGTGCGCGACCTTTCCATCGCCGCGTGGCGCCTCTTCGCAGACGTCGACCTCGCCGAAGCCGAGCAAGCGAAGTTCCTGAGCCTTCACGATTGCTTCATCAGGAAACTCAAGGACGGCGCCCGGCCGATCGACCCGGATCCCGCGCTGCTCACGAGCCCCTGCGACGCAATCATAGGCGCGTCTGGCGAGATCGAAGGCGATCAGCTGATCCAGGCCAAGGGACTGACGTACACGCTGCTGGATCTGCTGCGCGACCCCGAGCTCGTAGGCCTCTACCGCGACGGACGCTACGTCACGCTGCGGCTCACGTCGAGCATGTACCACCGGTTCCACGCGCCCCACGAATGTCGCGTCGAGCAGGTCACGTACGTCTCTGGAGACACCTGGAACACCAACCCCATCACCGTCAAGCGCGTCGAGCGCCTGTTCTGCAAAAACGAGCGCGCCATCGTGCGCACGCGCCTCCGCGCGAACGGAGCGCTCGTGACCCTCGTGCCCGTGGCGTCGATCCTCGTGGCCAGCATCCGCTTTCATTTTCTCGACGTTTTGTTTCATTTGAAGTATCCGGGCCCCCGCGTCCTCGCCTGCGACGCGCCGTTCGCGAAGGGCGACGAGATGGGTTGGTTCGAGCTGGGCTCGACGATCATCGTGTTCGCGCCGCGCGGCTTCGAGCTCTGTGCGGGCGTCGAGGCGGGGGCCGTCATCAAGATGGGGCGCCCGCTGATGCGGATGCCCTGACCCCGCCGGCTTCGACGGGGACGAGGTGGGCCCGAAAGACGTCGTGCCCGACCTCGAGCGTGCGATGGACGATAGTGGCGCGCGCGCGCTCCCCAGAGCAGAGAACGGCGCGCTGACACGAGCGCAGCAGATCGTCGTCGATCGCGCCGCTCACGCCCTCCTGCACGAGATCAATGGGGCCCGGTGCCGGCACCGAGGCCACGGGGACGCCCGACGCCAGCGCCTCCAGGATGACGTTGCCGAAGGTCTCGGTGCGCGACGGGAAGACGAAGCAATCGGCGCTCGCGAAGTGAGCGGCCAGATCGTCGCCGAACTGGTAGCCGCGCCAGACGACGCTCGGATACTTGCGCTGCAGCGGCTCGCGCGACGGACCGTCGCCCACGACGACTTTGGTGCCGGGCAGCGGCAAGGCGAGAAAGTCCTCGAGGTTCTTCTCGACGGCGACGCGACCGACGTACAGCCAGATGGGCCCAGGAAGGTCGGCGTAAAGGGAGGTCCGGCGGTGGCGCGGGTGGAAGGCCGTGGCGTCGACGCCGCGCGGCCAGTGCACGAGGCGATGGCCCACGCGGCGGCCGCGCAGCTCGTCGAGCAACGACTGCGAGCTCACGAGCGTGTGCTCCGCGCGGTCGTGGAACCAGCGCACGAGCTGGTAACCCCACTCGAGCGGAACGGGGGCGCGCGCGCTCAGGTACTCGGCATAACGTGTGTGGAAGCTCGTGGTGAAGCGCAGATTGTGGCGGCGCAGCCACCCGACCGTCCAGAACCCGAGCGGACCCTCCGTCGCGACGTGAACGGCGTCAGGCGCGAACGCGCGGATGCGCGGCACGGCCTTCCACGGATCGTACGCGATGCGGATCTCGGGATACGAAGGCAGCGGCACCGTGCGGTGCGAGTCCGGCGCAACGACGAGCACCTCGGTGCCCTTTGCCTCGAGGCTCCGGATGAGCTTGACGAGCGTGTTGACAACGCCGTTGGTCTGCGGCTTCCAGGCGTCCGTGACGAGCGCCAGTCGCCTGGGATGAAAGCCCGCGCGGACGGGGAACGCGATCGGAGAGACCGACCCGATGCGCCCCGAGGAGACCTCTTTGAGGTTCATCATCGCCCCAGCGTAGCGGGGCACGATGACGACCCTGTTCCGGTCCGGTGAAGTCCTCGTTGTGAATTGCCGACAATTGAGCGGCGGCGCCGCGTTGGTTTGGTGGCGCGGAAGTTACGGAATGGCGACGTCGTCGAGATTGCTCTCGGGCGCCCAATGATCCTGGTTGTGAACGGCGAACCTGCGCAGCCGGTCGAAGCCGGCGGGCGTCGACGCGCCCATGACCAGGATGTGGCGGTCGCGCGCGAACGGGCTCTTCGAGACGAGGCGGAAGGCGGCGTCGCCCGCGACGGTCCGCGCCGTGGGCACGAGCGCGTTCAAGGGCGCGGCCCCCACGAGCACGAGGTTGAGTCGCGACTTCTCGTCGGCCGTGACGTCGCCGTCAGCCTCGACGGCGAAGCGCGCCGCGACGCCCGGTCCCCAGTCCGCGAGCGCCTCGGCGAGCGCGCGCGCCGCCCGCACGGCCTCGGGCGCGCCGTGCGTGCCGTAGACATAGAGGTGCGGCCGCTCGCGCGGCAAGCTCTTGCCAAAGAGCCCGACCACGGCGCGCTCGGGCGGGAAAGGTTTGGGCGCGGACCTGGGCGCCTTGGGATCGCGCTCGACGCCGGCGAGCGTGCGCAAGAGCGCGGCGCCCGCGTAGGCCGGGACCCAGGCGCGATGATCGACGCCCGCGTACTCCGTGTACGTCACCGTCTCGCCCAGCCAGCCCAGGGCCTTGAACCGCTCGGCCATGCGCCGCGAATCGGAAACGGGAACGACGGGATCGGCGTCGCCGTGAAAGATGAAGACGCGCAGGCGGGCGGCGTTCTCGGCGAAGGCGAACGGCGACGCCGCCTCGAGCAGCGTCGTGTCGAAGTCGGCGCGCTCGGCGGGTTCGATCCACTTGCGCACATCGGTGACGCCGCACACGGGCGCGAGCGCCGCGAACAGCTCCGGGTGACGCAGGCCGATCGTCCAGGTGCCGCCGCCGCCCATCGAGAGGCCCGTGAGCGAGACGCGGCTGGGATCGATCTTGTAGGCGCGGCGAACGTCGGCGAGGACGCGCAAGACGTCCTCCTCGCCGAGGCCGTCCCAGCCCATGACCTCGCCACGGCCGAAGGGGGCGACCACCAACGCCGGCACCTCGGGGAACGGCAGCTCGTTGCGCGAGGCCTCCTCGTCGCTTTCGCCGGGACGATTGTCGAGGCCGAACACGCGGCGGAGCATGTGGCGGTGGTTCGAGCCCGCGCCGTGCAGCGCGACGACGAGCGGCCACGCGCGGCGCCCGTCGTACTCGCGTGGCACGTAGAGAGCATAAGGTTGGAGCGTCCCGTCCCACTCGGCGCGGTAGGCCTTCACCATGGCGCCGCGCGCGTATTCGTACGGATCCTCCCCGCCCAGGAGCGCGTCGGCGTAGCCGCGCGCCGTCGTGAACGAGCGGCGCACGAAGTCGAGATCGCGCGCGGCATTCGTGACGTGCGCGCGCACGGCGTCGGCGTCGGCGACGAGACGCTCGATGGACGGCACGCTCACGCCGCGCGCGATCTCGGGCAGTTGCGCCTGTTTGGCCTTCGCGATCGACGCGAGCGCCGCGGCGCGCGCGGTGTCGAGATCGGACACGGGCGCGCCGACGGGCGCCGCGGCGTCGGGGCGCGCCGCGCTCGGCGCGGCCGGCGGGCGGCGCGCGCAGGCGCACGCGCAGGCCGTCAAGACGGCGCAGGCCCCGAGCCTGACCAGCCACGGAACGGCGCCGCGCCGCGAATTCCCCGTCATCGGTGCGGGTGAAAGAAGAAGCGCCGCTTCGGCGCCGACCTCTTCTTGAGCGCGAGCGCGAGCGTCTTGTCCTTCGTGCTCTTGACGGCGACCAGGCGGCTCGCGGGCTGATAGCCGGTCTTGACGAAGGTCAGCTCGTAGATGTTGCCCGTGCGGAAGTGCAGGTTGATGGGCGTGCGGCCCAGCACTTGTCCCTTCGTGCGCACGATGGCCCCGACGGGCGTCGTCCGCAGGTGCAGGATCGCCGTCTCGTGGGTCGCGGCCTTGGCCTTCGGCGCCGGAGACGGACGGCCGCCCTTGGCGGGCCTCGCCGCTGGCTCGTCCTCGTCGCGCTTTTCGCCGTCGGCCTTCGCAGGCTCGGCGCCGTCGGCGCCAATGACCGCTTGCTCGGCGTTCGGCACCGCGTTCTTGAGGAGCGCCTCCTCGTCGGGATCGTCGTCC
>DASZFV010000327.1:0-6950 GCA_035939455.1 Polyangia bacterium | reverse complement strand
CCGTCGTGCTGCGCGGCCCCGCGAGCGCGGCGCTGGGCGTCTCCGTCGAGAAGCGCCTCGAGTGCGATCGGGCGCGCCGGGCCTTCGCGCTTTCGTACCGCGTCACGAGCCACGCGCCCGTGCCCGTGCGCCTCGCGCCGTGGGAGGTCACGCGCGTGCAGCCCAACGGGCTGACGTTCTTCGCGACGGGCGCGGGCCGGTACGCGCCGTCGGACCTGCCCGCGCGCGACGTCGACGGCGTGACCTGGGTCGAGCACGACGCCGCCGTCATCGCCGGCCACCAGAAGCTCTACGCCGACGCGGGCGAGGGCTGGGTGGCGCACGCCGACGCCGACGCGCTCTTCGTGAAGACGTTCGACGTCGTGCCGCGCGCCGCGCACGCGCCGGGCGAGGCGCAGGTCGAGATCTACGCGAGCTCGCTCCATCGCTACGTCGAGGTCGAGCAGCAGGGGCCGTGCGAGACGCTGACGCCGGGCGGCGTGCTGGCCTGGCGCGTCGAGTGGCGCGTGCGGCGCCTGCCCGCCGAGATCGCGCGCGAGGTGGGGAGCGCGGCGCTCGTCCGCCTCGCGCGCGCCGTCGCCGCCGGGGACGCGTGAGCACCGGGGACGCCGGCGCCGCGCCGTTCGCGCGCACGCTGCCCTTCGGCCGCGTCGTGGGGGTGGCGCTGCCCGCCGAGGACGACGTCGCCGGCCTCGAGGCGCTCGCGGCGCGGCTCCTGCCCGAGGAGCAGGCGCACGCGCGCGCCCTCGCGCCGGCGCGGCGCCCGACGTGGATGGGCGGTCGCGCGGCCCTGCGCGCCGCGCTCGGCGACCTCGGCCTCGATGTCGGGCCCATCCTCGCCACGCCGCGCGGCGCGCCCGCGCTGCCGCCCGGCGTCCTCGGCTCGATCGCGCACAAGCATACGTTCGCCGTCGCCCTCGCGGCGCGCGCGTCCGCTGGGCCATCCGCCGACGTCGCGCTCGGGATCGACGTCGAGCTCGCGCGCGCGTCGCGCGTCGACATCTCGGCGCGCGTCCTCACGCCCGCCGAGCGCCGGCGCGTGGACGCGCTCGCCGCCGCGCCGCGCGCGCGCGCCGTGCTCGCGGCCTTCGCCGCCAAGGAGGCCGTCTACAAGGCGCTCGATCTGTGGCTCCGTCGCGCCGTCTCGTTTCAGGAGGTCGAGCTCGACGGCCTGGTCGCGACGTTCTCGCCGCGCGCGGGTGAGCCGTCGTTCGACATCGAGGTGCACGAGGAGCCGCTCGCGGGCCACGTGCTCGTGACCGCGCGCGTCCGGCGCCGCGCGGCCTGACCCCTGCGCCTCGGGCACGTTCTGGGGCGAATCGGGCGGTCCTCAGGAGACCGGCTGCGCGGCGGGAGCGGCCACTTGCACCGCCGCGAACGCCTCGCGCGCGCGCACGCGCCGCCCGATGACGGTGAGCAGCGGCGGGAGCGTGAAGGCGAGCGCGAGCGAGAGCATCGAGATGCGATCGATGCCCGCGAGCTTGCCGTCGGGCGTGTTGTGCAGGAGCTGCGACGAGATGAAGGCGCCCGCCGCCGACGACAGGTGCTGCGACATCGACTGCAGCGACATGAAGCCGGCGCGCTCGTGCGGCCGCGGCACGCGCGTCGAAAGCGAGCCGACGCTGATGTTGCGCATCGACATCGCGGCCATGAAGATCGCGAACAGCGCGAACACGGGCAGGTGGAAGAAACGGTCGGGCGCGATGAAGCCCAGCACGAGCGCGGCCGCGTAGACGACCGTCCCGATCGTCGCCACGAAGGTGGGCCCGCGCTTGTCGACGGCGCGCCCCGCCCCGATGAGCACGAACAGGCTGACGACGCCGCCCACCGTGTAGGCGGGCGACAGGCGCGGGCGCGGGTAGCCGCGGTTCTGCAGCAGGTGCGCCGCGATGTTCGGGATCACGAGGAAGGCGGTCATGAAGACGAGCGCGTTCGTGAGCAGCGCGAGCCGGATCGTCGAATCGCCCCAGAGCGCGCGCAAGCGCTTGAGCGGCCTGACGGTCGCGCCGCCCGCGATGTGGCCCGTGAGCGACGGCATCCGGCCGAGCGCGAGCACGACGATGACGAGGCCCAGGCCCGCGACGGCGAGGAACGGCACGCGCCAGCCGAACCACACGGAGAGCTGCAGGCCCACCGGCACGCCCGCGATCGATGAGATCGAGAACGCGCCCATGACGGTGCTCATGGCGCGGCCACGTCGCGCGGGCGGCACGACGTCGGCGATGATCGAGAGCGCGAGCGAGGTGGCGGGGCCGCCGAAGGCCCCCGCGACGACGCGCGCGAGGATCATCGTCGCGAGGCCCTGCGCCAGCGCGCCGGCCGCCGTGCCCGCCACGAGGCCCATGATGGCGACGGCGAGCGCCTTGCGGCGATCGAAGCGGTCGAGGAACGAGGCGCCGAGGAAGCCCGCGAGCGCGGCGGCGACGGCGTAGCTGCCGCTCACGAGCCCGAGGCTCGCCGTGGGGATGCCGAGGCCGCGCGCGAAGTCGGGGCCGAGCGGCATCACCATCATGAAGTCGAGGACGTTGACGAATTGCACGGCCGCGACGAGCAGCACGATGAACCGCTCGCTGGGCGCCGCCGGTTCTTGCGCCGTCACGGCCGACCTCCGGCGGAGGTACACTGTGCGTTTCCGCGCGGAGGGAAACCGAAAACATGAGCTTCGATCCGGCTGACCAAAACCTGGCGCGCGCGCTCAGGCCGCCCTCGCAGGCGCCCTGGGTGCTGATGTTCCTCACGCTCGGGGCGGCGGGGGCGGGAGGGGCGTGGCTGTGGGGCGAGACTGGCAAGGCCAAGGCGGCGGCGGCCGCGGCCGAGGTGCGCATCAACGCCGTCGAGGCCAAGCGCGCGGCGCTCGCGCCGCAGGCCGAGAGGGCCGCCAAGCTCGAGGCCGAGAACGCCGACCTCAAGGTGGCCAAGGAGACGCTCGAGCACGACAAGGAGGCGCTCGCGCACGACGTCGAGGCCAAGACGGGCGAGCTTGCGGCCCTCAAGGGCACGGCGGACAAGCTGCAGGCGCAGATGAAGGAGGAGATCGCGCGCGGCGACGTCCGGCTCACCGAGAGCGGCGGCAAGCTGCGCGTCGACCTCGTCGACAAGATCCTCTTCGAGTCGGGCGAGGCGACGATCTCGGGGCGCGGCGAGGGTGTGCTCGCGCGCGTGGGCGCCGTGCTCGCGCAGATCGACGACAAGACCATCCAGGTCTCCGGTCACACCGACAACCTGCCGCTCGGCGACAAGCTCACGGCGCAGTTCCCGACGAACTGGGAGCTGTCGGCGGCGCGCGCCGTCACCGTCGTGCGCTTCCTCACCGAGAAGGCCAATGTGCCGCCGCAGCGCCTGGTCGCGAGCGGCTACGGCGAGTGGAGCCCGCTCGCGAGCAACCGGTCGGCGTCGGGGCGCGCGCGCAACCGGCGCATCGAGATCCTGCTGACGCCCGCGCTCGCGCCCAAGCCCATGGCGCGCGGCAAGCTCGCCGAGGTCGCCGACGCGCACGCCGGCCGTAAGGCCAAAGCAAAGAAGTAGTGCCACCCGAACGCTACAGATGCTCTAGGCGCGTTTTCGTTCCCGCAGGGCGCGAAATTCCTCGAAGGTGCGGCAGCGCAGGTACGGGTTGGTCGCGCGCTCGTGCCCGATCGTCGACGTCGGGGTCGGCCCGTAGTCGTGGCCCGGGTAGACGCGGGTCTCCTCGGGAAGCGCCGCGACGCGCTGCAGGCTGCGCCACATCGTCGCCGTGTCCCCGCCCTGGAAGTCGGTGCGGCCGCAGCCACCCACGAACAGCAGGTCGCCCGTGACGATGGACCCGTCCATGAGGAAGCAGGTGCCGCCCACGGTGTGTCCGGGCGTGTCGAGCGCGCGCACGCCGCGCCGGCCGATCATGACGTCGCGCCCGTCGACGGCGTCGACGAGCGTCGGCGCGTCGCGCGCGACCCGGGCGGCCTCGCGCGGGCTCACGACGACGACGGCGCCCGTCCTGGCGACGAGGTCGCCCACGCCCTCGACGTGGTCGTGGTGCGTGTGCGTGATGAGCGCCGTCGTGACGCGCAGGCCGCGCGCCTCGACCTCGCGCAGCAGGCGATCGACCTCCCACGCCGGATCGACGATGGCAGCCTCGCGCGTGTCGGGGCAGAAGAGGATCTCGCAGAAGTTCTGCACGAGCCCGACCTCGAGCTGCGCGATCTCCGGCGCGGGCGGCAGCGGCGCCGCGAGCGCGGGGTCGATCGTCGGGAGCGTCGCCGGCATCGCTACGGGCCCCTCGCGTGGGGTGGGCGCACGGTGATCGACGCCGCGCCCACGTTGTCGGCGCTGTCCCAGGCGCGCACGGTGACGTCGTGCGGCCCGGGCGCGAGCGACGGCAGCTTCACGGTGAAGGACTCGACGAGGTCGTCGCAGATGCCGTCGGCGGGCGCGACCTCGTGCCACTCGGCGCCGTCGACGGCCATCTCGATCTGCGTGATGGGGCTGGCGTCGTCGCGCGCGCGGCCCGAGACGAACGGGTACTTCGCGGCCAGCCCGGCCACCTCGGGCTTGCGGTTGTCGACGAGCACGGGCGGCGACAGATACGTCGAGTCGAGCACGCGCTCGCGCGGCTGCGCGCGCTCGTCGCTCGTGACGATGCGGACGACGTACGTGCCGTCGGGCAGGCCCTCGGTGTTCCAGTCGTACTCGGGCTTGAGCAGCGCGTCCGGCCCGCCGAGCGGTCGCCACACGGCCTCGTTCTGCTCGCGGAACGCCAAACGGTAGTCGAGCTCGTCGCCGTCGAGGTTCTCGAGCTTCCAGCGCAGCTTGAGCACGGTGGCGTGCGCGTGCACGACGGGCGTGCCGGGCGCAGGCGGCGTGCCGCTCGCCGCCGAGCCATCGGTTGTCGTGAACTCGGTTACGCGGGCGCGCTGGTTCTGCGCGAGGTACGCCAGCGTCAACTCGCCGAGCCGAGCCTCGGCGCCCGCGAGCGTCACGCGGTACTGGACGTAGCGCGACGCCGGGCTCGCCACCTGACCCGCGCCGCCCTCGAAGCTGCCGCGCACGTCCTGGAGCTTCTGGAAGGCCGACCAGCCCTCGTCGGGCTTCGACGTCACCCCGCTGCGCGTCTCGATCGTGAGCCCCTTGCCGCCTTGCCAGCGCAAGAGGCCCCAGCGCGCGCGCGTCTCGGCGTCGAAGACCTTCGAAAGGTAGATCGCCTCGTCGGCGGCCGCCGCGCGCGCGCGATAGATCGCGCCCACGTCGCCCGTGCCCACGAGGAACCCGCCGCCCGCGCGCAGCAGCGTGAGCGCCTGCCGCTCGGGCAGGTCGATGGCCAGGCCCGCCGTGCGGTCGGGGCGCACGCGGTACACGCGCCCCTGCGTGCCCGTCGCGGCGTAGACGTCGCCCGTGGCGTCGTCGACGGCCAGCGACGTGAAGTAGCCGTCGGCGATCGCGAAGATCTGCTCGAGGCGCCCGTCGCGCTCAAGGCGGTAGAGGGCGGCCTTGGCCTTCTGCGCGCCCGGCCGCGGCAGCGTGCCCGCCGACGACGGCGTGCCGCCGGCCGAGATCACGACCTTCGTGCCCTTGGCGGCCGGCGGGCCGAACGGCAGGGGCGGCGTCGTCTTGTCGAAGTCGTTGACGGCGATCGTGATGGCGTCGCCCGAGCGCGCGACGGCACGCACCTCCGTGGCCTCGAAGTCCTGTACGGCCTCGGCGTGCCCGTCCGTGCCCACGCGGTAGAGGATCGCCTCCTCGGAAGTGCCCGCCAGCAGGTGGTTGGCGTCGTCGCGCACGAGCGAGACGACGTGCTTGTCGCGCGAGTCCCACAGCGCGCGCGTCTTGCCCTTGTTGTCGACGGCGAAGATCTTTCCGGGCGCGCCCGTGCCCACGTATGCGGTCGCCGATTTGTCGTCGTAAACGATGGCCCACACGTGCTCGGCCGCGACCTTGGCGAATTCCTTGACGGCGCCCGAGCGCGGGTCCACCGAGAAAATGCGCCCGCCCGGCGTCGTGCCCGCGAGCAGCACGCCGTCGAGGCGCACGGCGAGCGCCGTGACCCACGGCGCCTCGAGCGTCGCGACGAGCCGCGCCTTCTCGGACGCCTTGCCATCTGACGATCCGCGTTGGGTGTCGACGGCGTAGATCTTCCCCTCGTCGCCGCCGCCGAAGTACGCGACACGGCCGTCGCGCGACTGCGCCGAGCACCACGTGAACGCGCCGGGCGCCTCGACGGCGGTCGCCTTCATGCCGGGCACGACCTCGCCCGTGGGCTGCACCATGCTGCCCGTCGCCTCGCCCTCCTCGAAGTCCTTGGCCGTGGCCTGCCGGAAGGTGCGCGTCGCGTTGGCGCGCGCGGGCGCTGCGGCCGCGAGCGTCGCGAGCGCGGCGGCCCCCATCAAGAGACGGTGGAGGCGCGGAGACGTCGGGCGGATTTTGGGGCGCGTCAGCGAGGTCATCGTTTCCTTTGGCAGGTCATCCTAGCTCGTCATCGGTTGTGGCCGAGCACGTCGTCGACGACGGCGACGGTCAGCTCCTGGCGGCCCGTGACGAGCCGCTTCGACGGAAAGACGGTGCGCTCGGCCACGCGGTATGCGTCGGCGCGGCGGGTCGCGTTGCCGGGGCGCAGCGTGTCCAGCGCCGACGCCGGCAGGTCGGGGATGAGCCGGCCGCGCAGCGCCGCGCCCTCGTCGGGCGTCTGCACGGACACGACGATGCTGGCGGCCGTGTAGTACTTGCGCATGTTCTCGATGTAGTCGCCCAAGCTCTCGGCCGGCGGCACGTCGGGCCGCGCCATGGCGCCCGACGCGGCCTCGAGGTGCACGGCCCGCCCCGCGGCGGCGCGCGGGATCTTCACCAGCACGGTCTCGACATACTCGGCCCCCGCGAACGGCCGCAGCGTCACGCGCACGGGCACGGTGTCGCCGGCGCGCACGGTCTCGGTGGGCAGCGCGAGGCCCACGTTGTCGGCGACGTCGCGCTTGAGCTCGATG
>DASZFV010000326.1:0-21096 GCA_035939455.1 Polyangia bacterium | reverse complement strand
AACGTGCCGTCGAAGAACACGACGTCCGCGCCCGCGACGGCGCGCTCGAGCTCGGGCGACGGCCCCGCGACGCCCGAGAGGTACGCGAGCCGCCCGCCCGTCCGCTCGTCGCGGATGACGTAGCCCACGTTGTCCTCGGGCGAGGGCGCGCGCAGCGTCTTGAGGTGAAGGGGCAGGTTCCCCGCGATGGGCAGCGCCGTCATGCGCAGCTTCGTGGCCTCGCCGCCGAGCGCCTGCTCCTCGCCGAGCGTCACGACCCTCCAGTGGATTTGCCCCGCGAACCGCTCGAGCGTCCGGTAGAGGACGTTCCCTTGCCGGAACCCGTCTCGCATGGCGGCCGTCGCGTGCGCGACGAGCGGATGCGATTCGCGCAGCGACAGCAGCCCCAGGCAGTGGTCGAGATCGCCGTTCGAGAAGAGAATTCCCGCGATGGGCGAGTGCCGCTTGCCGCGCGGCCACAGGTCCGGGAACGCCTCGATCTGCGCTCGGATCTCCGGCGAGGCGTTGATGAGGAACCAGGCCTCGCCGTCCCCGCTGACGGCGATCGATTCCTGCGTCCGGGCCCGCAAGCCGGGCGCGCCTACGCGCACCGCGCGGCAGTTGTCGCAGGCACAATTCCACTGCGGGAACCCGCCACCGGCGGCGGATCCCAGGACTCTCACGCGCACGATGGCGCCGAGACGCTACTTGGCGAGCGTCGACGAATCGGCGTCGGAGGCGACAGCCACTTGCACTTGCACGTCGAGGACCGGCTCCGTCGGATCACGATCTCCGAAATCGCTCTGATAGCCACCGATCTCGGCGCTCATGTTGATCTCGACGAAACTCGGGGTTTCCCACTTCATGGCACACACCTTTCGATGGCGTTCATTCTTGTCTCGGCACTTGCCCGAGTCAAGGGTATCTATCTTGGTACGATGTCGAGCACCGGAACCGTTCATTTTCGCAGCCTTTGGCCCTTCCTCACCGCGTTTGCGGGCCCGCTGACGGCCACTGCCGGGGCGGTCCCGGCCCATGCGGCGACCGCCGGGTCGCTCGTCTACGTCAGCACCGAGGAGGGCGGCGAGGTGGTCGCCTTCGACCCGGCCTCCGCCGCGGTCGTGTCGCGCATCCCCGTGGGCAAGCGCCCCCGCGGCCTGAAGCTGTCGCCTGACGGCAAGCTCCTCTACGTCGCGCTCTCGGGCTCGCCGCGCGCTGCTCCCGGCGTCGACGAGTCGACGCTGCCGCCCGCCGACCGCGCCGCCGACGGCGTGGGCGTCGTCGACCTGCGCACGCACAAGGTCGTGCGCACGCTGCCGAGCGGCCAGGATCCCGAGGCCTTCGACGTCTCGCGCGACGGCAAGACCCTCTACGTCTCGAACGAGGAGACCGCCGAGATGACGGTGCTCGACCTCGCGTCGGGCAAGGTCAAGGGCAAGGTCGACGTGGGCCACGAGCCGGAGGGCGTGACCTTGCGGCCCGACGGCAAGGTGGTCTACGTCACGTCCGAGCAGGACAACGTCGTCGTCGCCGTCGCCACGGGGACGCTCAAGGTACTCGCACACATGCCCACGGGCCCGCGCCCGCGCTCGGTGACGTTCACGCGCGACGGCGCCACGGCCTTCGTGACCTCCGAGAACGGCGCGCAGGTGACCGTGCTCGACGCCGCGCGCGGCAAGCCCGCCGGCAGCATCAAGATCGAGGCCGTGGCCAAGACGCCCCTCGGACCGCGCCCCATGGGCTCGGAGCTGTCGCCCGACGGCAAGACGCTCTACGTTTCGTGTGGCCGCGGCGAGTCCGTCGCGGTCATCGACGTCGAGAGCCGCAAGGTCCTGCGCCTGCTCGACGGCGTGGGCGCGCGGCCCTGGGGCATCGGCGTCAGCCGCGACGGCGCGCGCATCTTCACGGCCAACGGCCCCTCGAACGACGTGTCGATCATCGACACCGCGACCGGCAAAGTCACGGCGCGCGTGAAGGTGGGCGGCCTGCCATGGGGCGTGGCGGTAGCGCCTACGGGGGGCAGGCCTTGACCGACGTGATCCAGTCGCTGATCACGCCGAGACCCAGATCGTCGAGCACGTAGGTCGCGAGCTGCGGCATGCGCGTCCTGTCGCCCATGTAGGGCGCGTGCATGCGCAACCACATGGAGGACAGCATGGGCTGGCCAGGGCTGAGGACGAGCGCGCCCAAGACACCGACGTCTCCCTTCGCCGGCGTCACGCCGCAGGCGCCCATGTTCTTGAACGTCGTGTCGACGCGGAAGTCTATGTTGGAGAAATCACCGTCGGGCCGGTGGCAATAGGCGCAGTTCGCGTGCAGGTAGGAGCGCGCCCGCGCCTCGAGGGTCGCCGCGCCCTTGGGCGCCGTGCCGAGCTGCCCGTCATACGGCAGCACGAGCGCCGCCTGATACGGCGTGGGCGGGCCCGCGCCCTCGAAGAGGCCCATCCCTTTCCAAGAATCGATCTGGTTTGGGTTCGTCGCCACGTTGCCGAGCTTGCGATTCATCTGCCGCGTCTCGGGACCGAGCGTGCCACCCGCCGACTTCGTGTGGCAGCCGGTGCAGTCGAAGCGGTAGGGGAAGATCCAGGAGACGGTTCGCTGACCCGTGTTGAACATGACGTGCGCGCGCATGTTGTTGAGTGACGGATCGTCGTCCGCCGGGACCACCGTCGCCTCGGTCTGCGCTTCGTTCCACTGATAGCTGTAGCCGCTCCAGGTCGTGTCGTCCGTGTGCATGAGCAGGCGCGTCTCGACGAGCTTGCCGTCGAAGCTGAAGCTCTTCACCATGACCGTGCCCACGGGCATGACCCACTTGCCGGTGTCCTGCGGGCCCTGCGTGCACTCCGCGGAGGCCGTCGCGCAGTCCTTCACGTGAATCTTCGAGCCCTTCGGGATCACGAAGCCGCGCTCCTTGTTCGCGTTGTCCGACCAGAGCGGGCTGTTCACCTCGTAAGGAACGACGATCGACGCGAGCTTCGTCGGGTTGGTGGGATCCATGCAGCCGGTGTCGCTCAGCTTCACGAACGGCTGATACACGTTCGCGAAGGGCGTGCACGGCCCCGAGGACAGCGGCGCGTCCCCGCCGCCATCGGCGGGCGAGCCGCCCTGCCCCGCGGCGCCGCTCGCGTCAGCCGACGCGCCGGCGGCGGCGTCGAGGCCGGTCCCGGCGGCCCCCGTTCTGCCTCCCGCACCGGCGCCGCCTGCTGCGCCCGCCGCGCCGGATGTGCCCGCTTGCCCGGCGCTGCCGGCTTTTCCACCGCTGCCCGCCTGCCCGGACGTGCTCGGCGACGGGCTGCTGCAACCGAAGATGAGTGAGCCCGCGAGCGCGGCGGCGCCGAATCCCGTGAGAAACCTAGTGCGTGTCATGAAGTCCTTATTAGAAGCCACTGTGAGTAAAGTTGAAGTATTCATTGATTCTAGGTCACCCAAAACGACGTGATCCATCGAATCCGGCTCGCGAGCACCGCGGCGTGAGCCAGTTGACGTTCCTTGCTGTCTATAGCTACGGCTTTTCTCGGAGCGGTATTTTTCTCGAAGCGGTATAAGTTAAACCAACCTACTGACTTGGCGCCCTGTCCCGAGAGGTGAGCGCCTTTCCCCCCACGATAGGCGGTCCGTCAAATGAGCCCACGCGTGCAGTCTCCGTTGCGTTTTCTATACCTCGTCGTTACCGCGCTGTTGACGCTAAACTGCTCGTCTCCATCGACCGCCGTGAAGCAGCCCTCCGGCGCGGCCGGTTCGGCCACCGGTTCCGCGGGCGCGACGGGGACCGCGGGCGGCGGCAGCGGCACGGCCGGAATGGCAGGCGCCGCCGGGACGGGGACGGCCGGCACGGCGGGAACCGCAGGCATGACGGGTGCGGCGGGAACGACCGGCGCGGCGGGCGTGACCGGCGCCGCCGGCCTGACCGGAGCCGCGGGCATGACTGGCATCGGGGGCGCGACCGGGATGGCGGGCGCGACGGGCGCCGCCGGCATGGCGACAGACTCCGCGCAGTCCGTGCTCACGCGTAACAAGCACGAGACGCGCGACGGCTTCTTCCTCGAGCCCACGCTCACGAAGGCCATGGCCGGCAAGATGGCGCCTGACGCTGCCTTCATGGCGAAGTTCAACGGCGCGATGTGGGCCTCGCCGCTCTACGCGGAGAACGGTCCCGGTGGCAAGGGCGCCTTCTTCGCGGCGACGACCAACAACATGGTCTATGCCCTCGACGAGACCACAGGCGCGATCCTGTGGATGCACAGCATTGGAAACGCGCCGCAACAGAGTGGCGCTGGGTGCGGCAGCATTCACCCCATCGGCATCATCAGCACGCCCGTGATCGACGTCGCGAGCCGCACGATCTACGTCGCGGGCGGCATCGGCACCAACAGCATCGATCGTCACGAGATCCACGCGCTCGATATCGACAATATGGGCATGGAAAAGGCCGGCTGGCCCATCAACGTCTCGGCCATGAAGGATCCGGGCGGACTGACGTTCAACACCCAGCCGCAGAACCAGCGCAGCGCGCTCTCGCTCGTGAACGGAATCCTCTACGTCGCATACGGCGGCCACGTCGGCGACTGCGGCAACTATCACGGCTGGGTGATCGCAATCAATACGGCCGACCCGACCAAGACCGCAGCCTGGGCGACGGGCGGCGGCGGCGAGGCCATCTGGGCCTCGGGCGGCATGGCGTCCGACGGCACGGGCGTGTTCGCAATCACCGGCAACCGCAACGGCGGCGGCGGCGCTCACCAGGACAGCGAAGAGGTGGTCAAGCTCACCGGCATGGCGCAGCTCAATCGCGCGACGGGCATCTACTACACGTCGAACTGGCAGCAGATGGATCAGTCCGACGCCGACTTCGGCTCGAGCAGCCCTGTCGTGCTCTCCGTTCCCGGCTCGACCCCGTCGAGCATCGTGGCGGCGGCCTCCAAGGACGGCCACCTGTATCTGCTCAACCCGGCGAACCTCGGCGGCATGGCGGGGCACCTCCGGGACGTGAATGTCGCGGAGGGCGGCGCCATGAACATCCGCGCCGCCCTCGCGTCGTATGTCTCGGCGAGCGGCGTCCACGTGATCCTCAATACGCTGGGTGGCGCGTCATGCGGGAGGGGCATCGTCTCGGTCGCTCTCACGCCCGGGAGCCCGCCCAGCGCAAAGCAGGCGTGGTGCGTGGGCACGGGCGGCAGCTCGTCGCCCATCTCGACGGCGACGTCCACCGACGGCACCGGCGAGGTGGTGGTCTGGTTCATGAACGGGAACAAGCTCAACGGCGTCGAAAGCGAGATGGGCATGCCCGTCTTCAGCGGCGGAACAGGGACCTGCAACGGCATCGAGCCCTGGACCTCGCCCATCGCCGTCAAGGGTCGCATCATCGCGGGCGCCGACGGCCAGCTCTGCTCCTGGTCGCCGCAGTAGTCGCGGCGCCAGCCCCCGACGAGCAAAACGACGCTCGACCTCGATCGCCGTCCCGCTCCCTCACCCGACGCCGCTACGCCGTGCCGCGCTTGGCGACGTGCTCGCGAATGATGGCGTCGGCGAGCTCGGGAACGATCTCCCAGACGATCTGCTCGATCACCTCTCGCGAGAGCTTCGCGAGCGCCTCATACTCCGGGCCCCTCGCCGCCATCGCGGCGACCTTCTGATCGACCATGCTGCCCACGGCCGTGGAAAGCGCGGGCGAAGCGGCCGACCGCGCGGCCATTGGTTCGGGCGCATAGCTCGGCGCATGCGCGGGAGCTGGCGCGTGCGCAGGAGTCGGCGCGTGCGCAGGAGCTGGCGCGTGCGCGACGCTCGCGGGCGCGGGGCGCGGCGCGCCCGGGAACGGCATGCTGGCGGCCGGCAAACCGAAGAGCGTGCGGCCCATGGGCGCGGCGCTGGCCGGGCGCGGCGGGACCGACGGCCCGATGGGCGTCGTGCCGCCGAGAGTGCGCGAGGGCGAGGTTCCGGGGCGCGAAGGCGGCATCGCGCCGGGGCGCACGCCCGGAATCAACGACGGACGCAGGCCGCCGGCCGGCATGCCCGACGGTGCGGCGGGCCGCGCCGCTGGTTGCGCAGGGGCCGCCGGCGCCATCGTTTGAACGGGCTGAACTGGCGCGGTCGTGCGCGCGGGCGCGGACGCCGTGTCGCGGACGACCACGTCGACAGAGTAGTCGGCGTCGACCGCCGCCGTGGGCAACGCGCTCGCCGGACGCGACGCGGGCGACGCCGGACGCGCCGCGCCCGCCGCGAGGCCCGTCGCGCCCTTCAGCTTCTCGATGAGCCCGCCCGTCTCCCACGGCTTGACGAGGTTCCCGTCGGCGCCGACCTGCTGGCCCTTGGCCTCGTCGTAAGGCCGGTGCGTCGACGACAAGATGTAGACGGGGATGCCGCGTAGGGCGGCGTCGGCCTTGAGCGCCGCGCAGAGCTCGTAGCCCGAGCGGCCCGGCATCGCCGCGTCGGCGATCACGAGGTCGGGCCGCATCTGGCGCGCCAGCGTGAGGCCCTCGTCGGCCGAGCGCGCGGCAGTGACGGCGAAGTCCTCGCCAACGAGCGTCATCGCGAAAGCTTTCTGGATCGTCACGCTGTCGTCGGCGATCAAGATGCGCTTTCCCATGGCGTTCTGAGATATCACCATCGCTCTAGGTGGTCAATTCAGGGAGATGGTAGAACGCCCTCGAGAACGCTGCGTTTCGGCAGGTTAACCATCCCTTCCCTTGCGACTACCGACGACCACACCGCGGCGCGTGTTCCCGTGAGCGCCTCCGAGACCATGCTCGTCGTCAACGCGGACGACTTCGGGTGCTCTCCCGGCGTCTCGCGCGGCATCTTGCGCGCGCACCGCGAGGGGGTCGTCACGAGCACCTCCGTGCTGGGCAACTGCGACGACCTGCGCGGCGTGTGCGCGCTGCTCGGCGAGGCGCCCAACCTGGGCGTGGGCGTTCACCTCGCGCTCGTCGGCGGCCGCCCGGTGAGCGCGTCCGCGAGCCTCCCGAGCTTGACGAACCCGGACGGCGGGTTCCCGACGCGGGCCCAAGACTTCTTCAAGTCTTGGATAATGGGTCACATCGATGTCTCGGAAATTGAAGGTGAGTTCGATGCTCAGATATCCCGCCTGCGCGACGCAGGCGTGCATCCGGATCACATCGACACGCACCGTCACCTCGGCTTCGTGCCCGCCGTCGGGCGCGCCATGGCGACGGTGGCGCGCAAGCACGGCATCGCCGGCATTCGCAGCGCCGTCGAGCGTCCCTCGCTCGCGTGGCTCACCGACCCGACGCGTGGCCTCGAAGCAGGGCTGCTGACGGGGCTCGCGTGGCTGACGCGCCGCCAGATGGGCGCGCTCCGCCACGGCCCGCAGAGCTGGGGCTTCGTCGAGGTCGGTCGGCTCGACGAGGTGCGCATCCTCGAGATCCTGGGGCGCATGGGCCCCGGCGCCCACGAGCTCATCTGCCACCCCGGCGAGGAGGACGACACCGAGTTCGAGCCGGGCGAGGCGCCGCACCTACGCGCGCACGAGCTCGTCGCGCTGACCTCCCACAAGGTCCGTCGCGCCTTCGAGCGCCGCGGCGTGAAGCTCTGCCGCTGGAAGGATCTCTTTTGAACGACGCGCTCGCGCATGCGCTTGCGCTGGACGGCCCCTGACGTCCGGCCGGTCCGTGTGTTTTTCCTCGCAAGATCTCCTATCGGTGTATCTTCCGCGCCCAGGAGGAAATCAACCATGACCAAGCTCGCCTCGATCGTGATCACCGGAACGCTGTTCTCGGGGGCCATCGCCCTGTGCGCCCACGCCGCCGACAAGGCGCCCGCGCCCGCGGCGGCGCCCGCAGCTGCCGCTGCGCCGGCCGGCCCGCCGAAGGCCGCGCCCGAGGTGGATGCGCTCTTCAAGGGCTACGAGGGCAGCTACAAGTGTGACTCGACCTTCCCGGCGGGCGCCATGGGTCCCGGCTCACCCGAGAGCAAGGGCAAGTCCACGGTGAAGATCAAAAAGGAGGCCGGCGGCTTCTGGTACAAGGGCGACTACAAGCTCGGCAAGACGAAGACGATGCCGGCGATCGAAGCGACCTTCCTGCTGGGTTACGACGGTGCCGCCAAGGCCCCGGTGAGCGTCAGCTACGACAACATGGGCAGCTACTGGCTGGAGCACGCGCCCGGCGCCACGGCCGACAAGATCGTGTTCGTGGGCGACGGCTCGATGATGAGCATGAAGATGAAGGTCCGCGAGACGATGACCATGAAGGACGCCAAGACCGTCGAGCACACGTTCGAGGTCGACATGGGCAAGGGCTACCAGCCCTTCGGCACCGACGTCTGCAAGAAGTAGCTACGCGCGGTTGGCGACGCCCGCGCTCGCGAACGTCGCCATCTCGCCTTGAAGGCGCACGGCGGCGCGCAGCAGATTGATGGCGAGCGCGGCGCCGGTGCCTTCGCCGAGCCTCATCCCGAGGTCGAAGAGGGGCCGGGCGTCGAGCGCGTCGCACACGACGCGGTGACCGCGCTCGGCCGATAGGTGCGAGAAGCACAGAAAGTCGCGCACGCCCGGCGCGAGGCGAGCCGCCACGAGCGCCGCAGCGCCGCTGATGAATCCGTCGACGACGACCGGCACGCGCTGCTGCGCCCCGCCGAGCATGAGCCCGGCCATGGCCGCGATCTCTAGCCCGCCCACGGCCGCGAGAGCACCGAGCACGTCGCGGCGATCGGGCGCGTGGCGGGCCAGCGACGCGCGCACGACCTCGATCTTGCGCGCGAGACCCGCGTCATCGACGCCCGTCCCCCGCCCGACGACGACGTCAGGCGCCGCGCCCGTGAGCGCCGCCACGACGGCCGCGGCAGCCGTCGTGTTCCCGATGCCCATCTCCCCCGCGCCGAGCACCTCGACGCCCTCGCCCGCTGCCTCCGCGGCGAGCCGCGCGCCGACTCCGAGCGCGATCTCCGCCTCGGCCCGCGACATCGCCGGCTCGCGAAGAAAATTCGCCGTGCCTTTGCGCACCGGAAACGAGAGCAGCTCCGCCACTCTGCCGTCGCCCGCTGCCGGAATCGGCGACGCGACGCCCACGTCGACGACGCGGAGCTCGATGTCGCTCGCGCGGGTGAGCACGCTGATGGCCGCGCCGCCCGCGAGAAAGTTCGCCACCATCGCCGCCGTGACCGAAGACGGGTACGGGCTTACGCCCTCGGCGGCGACGCCGTGGTCGGCCGCGAAGACGTAGATGCGCGCCATCGCGGGCGGCGCAACAGGGAACCGCCCGCGCGCGCCCGCATAGAAGATCGCGAGCTCCTCGAGGCGCCCGAGGCTGCCCGGCGGCTTCGTGAGCTGCTCCTGGTGCGCACGGGCGCGCGCCGCGGCATCGACGTTGAATGGCGGCGGGGAAGTCATCTGCGCGGCCAGGAAGATTCGAACTTCCGACCCCCGGCTTCGTAGGCCGATGCTCTATCCAGCTGAGCTATGGCCGCGTGTGGGCAACACGTATGCCGCGACCGTGCGCTGGCGTCAAGCTGTTCGGTCTCTCGAGGAGGGGGGGGGATTCGAACCCCCGGGCGCTCTCGCGCCGACGGTTTTCAAGACCGTTGCCTTAAACCACTCGGCCACCCCTCCGGGTGTTTCTTCATTCGTTAGTTAGACTCGCGGCGCGCGCGCCGTCAATCGACCGCGGGATCGCGCCCAGCACCGCAAAGACCCCCGAGCTGCGCCCAGCGACGCGCTGGGTCCCTCAGAGTTTAGCTTTTCCTGAACGCCTCCGGAGCCGGGTATCCGATGATCCGCAGCGGCAACACGACGTCGAGTCTGACGAACTCGTCCATAGCTACCTCGTACCTGCGCCATGATTAAGCGTTGATTAAGCGCCGCCTCGCGGCTCGGTCAGCCCGCCGCGTTCACGAACGCGTAGAGCGTCTTGATCTTGTCGCCGTCGAAGATCGCGAAGTCCATGCCGTCCACGGCGGCTGGCTTCTCGGGTGGCCCGAAGGTCCAGTACGCGCGGAGCGCGTCGCCGAGCACCTCGGGCGGGCGCGCCAGCGAGAACCGGGCCGCCGGGAACCTGCGCTGCAGAGAGTCGCTGAAGGTCTCGAGCGCCGCATGCCCCGCCATGGCGCCGTCGTGGTCGAAGAACTGCACGTCCGGCCGGAAGTGCGCCTCGATCGAGGCGCGCCGGGCCGCCACGTCGCGCTCAATCCACATCGCGAAGACCTCCGTCATGAAGCGCGTCGGGTCCACCACGTCGCGAGCGTGGCCACGACCCCGGGGCTTGTCAAGGTCGACGAGCCTTGCACCACGCCCCTCCGTGCTCTATGGTCGGACCGCAGTTTTGGAGAGGTGGCCGAGTGGCCGAAGGCGGCGGTTTGCTAAATCGTTATAGGGTCAAAAGCCCTATCGAGGGTTCGAATCCCTCCCTCTCCTCCAGTCAGTCCTCGGGAACGCCCGGCAACGGCACCGGGTCGACGATGGGCGTCGGCGTCGGGCGCTCCTCGCGGGCGGACGGCGGAGGCACGGCGCTCGCGACCGGGTAGCGGGACGAGTCCTCGCGGCGGTCGCGCGGGGTCTCGCGACGCTCGGCGGGGACGCGCCAGTCGACCGAGACCGACGGCTCCTGAAGGAAGGCCAGCGGGTCCGGCAGCACGAGCGCGTTGCGCAGCACGTCGTCCATGTGGTCCACGGGCACGACGCGCAGGGCTTTGAGGACGCGCTTCGGGATGTCGCGCAGGTCCTTGGCGTTCTCCTTGGGCATAATGACCGTCTTGATGCCCGAGCGGTGCGCCGCGAGGATCTTCTCCTTGAGACCGCCGATGGGCAGGACGCGGCCGCGCAGCGTGATCTCGCCCGTCATCGCGACCTCCCTGCGCACGGGCACGCGCAGCAGCGCCGACACAAGGCCCGTGCACATCGTGATGCCCGCCGAGGGGCCGTCCTTAGGGATGGCCCCCTCTGGGAAGTGCACGTGGATGTCGGCGCGGCTGTAGAAGTCGCGCTCGAGGCCGAGCGACGGCGCGCGCGAGCGCACGTAGCTGATGACCGCCTGAGCCGACTCCTGCATGACGTCACCGAGCTTGCCCGTGAGCACGAGCTTGCCCTTGCCCGCGACGATCGAGACCTCTGTCGCGAGCAGGTCGCCGCCGTGCATCGTCACGGCCAGGCCGTTGACGAGGCCGATCTCGTCGCCGCCCTCCTGGCGGCCGTAGCGGTAGCGGTGCGGGCCAAGGTAGCGCGGCAGGCGCTTGGGTGTGATGCGCCAGCCCGGCGCCGCCACACCGGCCTCGGCGATCTGCACGGGCGCCCGCTTCGCGACGACGTCGCGCGCGATCTTGCGACACACCGTGGCGAACTCGCGCTCGAGGTGCCGAACACCCGCCTCCTTCGTGTAGTAGTGGATGACGTCGCGGATCGTCTCCTCGGGGAAGGCCACGGCGACGTCGCCGATGCCGTTGTCGCGCTTCTGCTTGGGGATGAGGTAGCGCTCGGCGATCGAGACCTTCTCGAACTCCGTGTAGCCCGGGAGCTGGATGACCTCCATGCGGTCCTGCAGCGGGATGGGGATGCCCTGCAGGTAGTTCGCCGTCGTTATGAACATGACGTCCGAGAGGTCGTAGTCGAGATCGAGGTAGTGGTCGTTGAACGTGCCGTTCTGCTCGGGGTCGAGCACCTCGAGGAGCGCCGACGACGGGTCGCCGCGGAAGTCCGTCGACATCTTGTCGATCTCGTCGAGGAGGAAGACCGGGTTCTGGGTGCCGGCCTTCTTGATCGACTGGATGATCTTGCCGGGCAGCGCGCCGATGTAGGTGCGCCGGTGGCCGCGGATCTCCGCCTCGTCGCGCACGCCGCCCAGCGACAGGCGCACGAAGTTCCGGCCCGTGGCCTTCGCGATCGAGCGCGCCAGCGACGTCTTGCCGACGCCGGGCGGGCCCACGAGGCACAGGATCGGCCCCTTGAGCTTCTTGACGAGCGCCTGCACGGCCAGGTACTCGAGGATGCGCTCTTTGACCTTCTTGAGGCCGTAGTGGTCCTCGTCGAGGATGCGCTCGGCCTCGACGACGTCGAGCTTGTCCTCGGTGCGCTCGCCCCAGGGCAGGCCGATGACCCAGTCGAGGTAGTTGCGCACGACGGCGGCCTCCGCCGACATCGGGGCCATCATGCGCAGCTTCTTCATCTCCTTGGCGACCTTGAGCCGCGCCTCCTTCGTGAGGTTCTTCTGCTTGGCGCGCTCCTCGAGCTCGCCAAGCTCGTTCTTGAACTCGTCGCGGTCGCCGAGCTCCTTCTGAATGGCCTGCATCTGCTCATTCAGGTAGTACTCCTTCTGCGTCTTCTCCATCTGCTTCTTGACGCGCGTGCGGATCTTTCGCTCGACCTGCAGGATCTCGATCTCTGCCTTCATGAGCTCGTAGAGGCGAGAGAGGCGCTTCGAGGGCGCGTCCATCTCGAGGATGGCCTGCTTGTCGGGAAGCTTGAGCTGGAGCTGGCCCACCATCGTGTCGGCGAGCTGGCTCGGCTCCTCGATCGTTTGCACCGAGATCAGGATCTCGGGCGCGATGCGCTTGTTGAGCTTGACGTAGGTCTCGAAGGTCCCGTGCACCTCGCGCACGAGCGCGTCCAGCTCGACGGAGCGCTCGACCATCTCGGGCAGCTCCTGGATCTCGACCGTGAAGAAGCCGTCCGTCTGCGTGAAGCGCCGGATGGCGGCCCGCCGCTTGCCCTCGACGAGCACCTTGACCGTGCCGTCGGGCAGGCGCAGGAGCTGGATGATCGTGCCCACGGTGCCCACGGTGAAGATGTCCTCGGGCACGGGCTCGTTGGTCTTGGCCTTGCGCTGCGCGCTGAGGAAGATCTCCTTCGAGCCGCCCTTGGCCATCGCCTCTTCGAGCGCGCTGATCGACTTCTCGCGGCCCACGAACAGCGGCACGACCATGTGCGGAAACACGACGATGTCCCGCAGCGGCAAGAGCGGAACCAATCGGGGCGCGCGGCTGTTTTCCGGATGGTCAGGGGTCGACATGCTCCTTCGATCGTATCAAGCCGCGCATTCCGCGGCCAATTTTGCGACGTTCGCGACCGGGCCCCTCAGCGGGGACAGGCGCGGGGGGCGCAGGTCACGGGCGCGTAGGGGACCCTCTGCCAGTACCCGTCCGTGCACCTGAAGCTCCCGCCGACCGAGACGCCGCAGAACGTGCCGTACGCGCAAAGCAGTCCGGGCGTGTCGCAGAGGGTGCCGCCGAGCACCGGGACGTCTGGGCATCCGTCGCCGCCCGAGGCCCAGTTTCGACAGGACCAGACAGCGCCCGGCGTGCCGTCGTCCGCGCGGCAGCCCAGGCATTTGCAGCGCGCCTCGTCGTAGTCGCATTGGAGCACGCCCTTCGGGGCCGGGCAGGCCGCGCCCTCGGTCAGGGCGTCGAAGGCGCCCGGACAGGGAGCCGGGTGGCTCCCGCACGTGTCGGCGGGGGGAATGGAGACCCAATCGTTCATCGGAATGTTCAAGTCGCACAGCTCGATCGTCGTGCACCGTCCGGGGAGCCCGCTCCCCGGGTAGTCGCACTCGACGTTCGGCTCGCAGTCCATGGGGAGGTGGCTCGGGTCGGCCGGACAACCGCGATAGCGGAAGGGCCTCTCCGAGGCGCCATCGTCCCCGGTGTCGGCCCCCGCCCCGTCCGGGGAGCCGCCGGCGTTGCGACCAGCGGGTGGCGCGGGCGAGCCGCACGCGAACGGCGCGGCGCCGAGCAGGAGGAGCGTGACCGCGCGCTCCGCGATGCTCACGGCGGCCCGCATGCTCGAGGCGAACGGGCGTCGGGACCGCTAGAAGGACGTCGCGCCCGGGCCGGGCGCGACCGTGATTTGCGTGTCGTCGGGCTGGGCGAACCCGGCCGCGCCCGCGTTGTCGTTGACGTCCTCGGGCTCCACCGACTCCTCGAGGTGCACCACGATGGGCGTCGTGCCGTCGCCGACGTCGAGCGTCGCGGGCGCGCCGGTCTCGGCCGCAGGGGCGACGCCGAGCGTGGAGTCCGTCGAGATGGACAGCGCGCTGGCCGCCATGAGCGACATCCCGCCGAGGCCGATCGCCACCGACCAGTAGAGGAGCGAGCCCACCATGAGCACGGGGAGCAGGACGATCCAGCGGAACGTCGTGCCAACGGTGCGGCGGGTCTGGGTTGATGGGGTGAACATGGAGAACCTCCGTCTCAAGACGCCTTCTCGGTCACGGCCGCGTTGCCCTTCTGGTACATGAGGATCGGCTGCTGGCCCTTCTGGATCGTCTCTTCGTTGATGACGACCTCGCGGATTGCGCTCCCCGAGGTGGGCACGTCGAACATGATGTCGAGCATGGCGAGCTCGAGGATGGCGCGCAAGCCGCGCGCGCCCGACTTGTGCTTCTGCGCGTCCGCCGCGATGGCCGACATCGCGCCCTTCGTGAAGCGCAGCTTGACACCGTCCATCTCGAACAGCTTCTGGTACTGCTTGACGAGCGCGTTCTTCGGCTTCGTGAGGATGTCGATGAGCGCCGGCTCGTCGAGCTCGTGCAGCGGCGCGATGACGGGCAGGCGCCCGACGAACTCCGGGATCATGCCGTACTTCAGCAGGTCCTCGGGCTGAACCTCGCGCAGGAGGTCCCAGACCCGTCGTTCTTTTTTCGAGGTGATCTTGGCGCCAAATCCAATTTGTTTTTGCCCGACCCGCTGCTCGATGATGTCTTCGAGGCCGACGAACGCCCCTCCACAAATGAAGAGGATGTTCGAGGTGTCGACCTGCAGGAACTCCTGCTGCGGGTGCTTGCGCCCGCCCTTGGGCGGAACGTTGCAGATCGTCCCTTCGAGGATCTTGAGCAGGGCCTGCTGCACGCCCTCGCCCGAGACGTCGCGCGTGATGCTGGGGTTTTCACCCTTGCGCGCGATCTTGTCGATCTCGTCGATGTAGACGATCCCGCGCTGCGCCTTCTCGATGTCGTGCTCGGCGTTCTGCAGCAGGTTGACGATGATGTTCTCGACGTCCTCGCCGACGTACCCGGCCTCAGTCAGATTTGTGGCGTCCGCGATGGCAAAGGGCACGTTGAGGATCTTCGCGAGCGTCTGCGCGAGCAACGTCTTGCCGCAGCCCGTGGGACCGAGCAGGAGGATGTTCGACTTGCCGAGCTCGACGTCGTCGGCCCCCACCTTGGCGTCGATGCGCTTGTAGTGATTGTGGATGGCGACGGCGAGGATCTTCTTGGCCCGCTCCTGCCCGATGACGTAGTCGTCGAGCACGGCCTTGATCTCGACCGGCTTCGGCACGGGCGCGAGACCGAAGTTGTCCGACTCTTTCTCGATCTCCTCGGCGATGATGTCGTTGCAGAGGCCGATGCACTCGTCGCATATGTAGACGGTCGGCCCCGCGATGAGCTTCTTCACTTCCTTCTGGGACTTGCCGCAAAAGGAGCAGGAGAGGTTCCCGTGTTCGTCGCGCTTTCGCTCGGTCGGCACTGTCTAAAAGCGTAGCACAAGGTCGCCGCCGTGTGCGCGCGACCTCACGGTGGCTCCTCGCGGCGCTCCTTGCCGGGGGAGCGCTACTTGCCGGGGACTTTTTGCACGAGCACCTCGTCGATGAGCCCGTACTCCTTCGCCTCCATGGCGCTCATAAAGTAGTCGCGCTCGGTGTCCGACTTGATGCGGTCCATGGGCTGGCCCGTGTGCTTGACGAGCAGCTCGTTGAGCTTGTCGCGCGTGCGCAGGATCTCCTTGGCGTGGATGTCGATGTCCGTCGCCTGACCCGAGAAGCCGCCGAGCGGCTGGTGGATGAGGATGCGCGCGTGCGGCAGCGAGAAGCGCTTGCCCTTCGCCCCCGCGGCCAGAAGAAAGGCGCCCATCGACGCGGCCTGGCCCATGCAGAACGTCGCGACGTCGGGCCGCACGTACTGCATCGTATCGTAGATCGCCATGCCCGCCGTCACCATGCCGCCCGGCGAGTTGATGTAGAGCATGATGTCCTTGTCGGGATCCTCGCTCTCGAGGAACAGGAGCTGCGCGATGATGATGTTCGCAATCTGATCGTCGACGGCCGTGCCGAGGAAGACGATGCGGTCCTTGAGCAGGCGCGAGAAGATGTCCCATCCGCGCTCGCCCCGGTGGGTCTGCTCGATGACCGTCGGGATGATGAAGTTGCTGATGGGAAGCGACGGCGCGCCCGAGTCCGGGGACTTGCTCATGGGGTGGGTTCCTTTTTCTTCGGGGGCGCCTTCGGCTTGGCCGCGGACTTCGTCTTCGGCTCGGCCTTGGCTTCCGCTTTCGTGGTCGTCTTTTCGTCGTCCTTCGCTGTCGGCTCGTCGGCCGTCGCCGGATCGGCGTCAGTGATCTTAGCCTGCGAGATCAGCATATCAAGCGTCTTCTGCTCGCGAATCTGAGCCTCGAATTGCGGCATGGCTTGCTCGCGCTCGAGATCGGCGCGCAGCTTCTTCGGAGCCTCGTTGCGCGCCGCCGCGAGCTCGGCGATGCGTTTCTGGACGTCGGCGTCGGAGGCGGCGACGCCCTCGCGCTCGGCGATGGCCTGCACGAGGATGGTGCCGCGCGCCTCCTGCTCGGCGCTGTCGCGGAAGTCGGCGAGCATGCGCCCATCGTCCATGGCCTCGGCGTCGATCCCGGCGGCCTGGAGCTGGCGCTTGGCGCGCGCCACCATCGCCTGCGCGTGCCGATCGACGAGCGAGCGCGCGATGGGGAAGTCGTTGCGCTTGATGATCTCCTTGACGAGCTGCTGGGCGAGCTCGGCGCGCACGTGCTGCGCGTCGACCTCGAGCAAGCGCTCGCGCACCTTGACGCGCAGGCCCTCGAGCGTCTCGGCGTCGCCAGTGTCCTTGGCGAGCTCGTCGTCGAGCGCGGGCACCTTCTTCTGCCTCGCCTCCTTGACGATGACGCGCAGGTCGACGGGCTTGCCCGCGAGCTCCTTCTGCGTGGCGTCCTCGGCGATCGTGTACTTCACCTCGACGGGCTCCGTTCCGATGGGGATGCCGCGCAGCCGCGACGCCAGGCCCGGTAGCGGACCGCCTTCCTCCTCGTCGAGGTCGACGGCCGCCGTGCGGTGCTTGAGCTTGTGCTCGCCCACGCGCCCAGAGACGTCGACGAGGATGACGTCGCCCGCGGCCGTGACGGCGCGGCCCTCGACGGGCTGGTACTCCGTGAGGCGCCGACGGTAGCCCTCGAGCTCGGCGTCGACCTCGGCGTCGCTGACCTTGGCCGGGCGGCGCTTGAGCGGAACGCCGCTGTAGTCCTTGGGCGTGACCTGCGAGCGCACCTCGACGCGCGCCGAGAAACGAAACGGCGCGCCGGCCTTGAGCTCGAGCTTGTCGACGGTGGGCGGCGCCACGGGCTCGAGCTGGTTCTCCTGGATGGCCTGACCGAGCGAGGTCTCGACGAGCGTGCGCGCCACCTCCTCTTCCACCTGCTGCCGGTACATCTTCTCGAGGATGCCGCGCGGGACCTTCCCGGGGCGGAAACCGGCGACGCGCACGTCGCGCCGGAGCGCGCCATAGGCCTTGTCGAGCTTGGGGGCCACGTCGGTCCAGGGCAGCTCGAGCTCGACGCGCTTCTCGACGGGAGAGATGTCTTCGATCGTGATCTGCATGGGTAAGGTGCGCCTTGTCTACCCTCCCCCCCTGGGTTTATCAAGACGGAGGGAAACATTGGCACTTGCCCAACCGGGGGGATTGCGGTCAGCATAAGGACCCTCGGTCGACCCCATGGGCTCTCTCGGATTCACGCTCGCCGATCGCCTCGGCGCCAAGTCTCTCCCCTGCTCGGTGCCGGGGTGCGCGCGCACGTGGATCTCCATGGCGGGAGCGGGCGCCAACAAGAACGGCAAGGGCCTCGGCAGCCTCAAGCTGGGCGGCCGCGGCGCGGCCTCGCCCGACGATCCGGCGTCGTCGATGTGCGACCCGTGCCGCGACAAGCTCGCGAAGACGCGCGACCAGGAGCGCGCCTGCGACCGCCCCGGCTGCACGGGCACGTGGACCTGGCCCGTCGCCGCCCAGATGGCGGCCTTCGCGAACAAGCGCCCCGCGCCGCCGGGTCTGTGCGGCGACTGCGAGCAGAAGCTGGCCGCCCTCCAGGACAAGCCCGTGCCCTGCTCGGTCCCGGGCTGCACGCGAACGTCTGTGCTGACGGCGCGATCGCAACTGTTGGCGGGCGCGCCGGACATGGAGGTCACGGCGGCCGCCAACACGATGTGTGGGCCGTGCGACGGCGTCTTCCAGAAGCTCAAGGACCGCCACGTCGGCTGCGGAATCAACGGCTGCAAGAACAAGTGGGCCTGGTCGAAGGACGAGCAGATTCAGGCCTACGCCCAGGGGCTCAACAATGAGCCGCCGCGCCGCATGTGTGAGGAGTGCCGGATCGCCTTCGGCGGCATCTCCGACCGCGAGGTGCGCTGCCGCGCCTCGGGGTGCAAGAACACCTGGGTCTGGTCACGCAGCGACCAGCTGGACGCCTGCCTCGCCGGCAAGCCCACGCCGAAGGCGCCGCACCGCATGTGCGAGCGCTGCCACGGCATCTATCAAACCCTCAAGGATGTCGAGCGCCCCTGCCGCCGCGCCGGCTGCAAGGGGACCTGGCTCGACAAGCGCGGCGCCCAGCTCGCGCGCGCCGTGCGGGGCAAGACGGGGGAGCCCTACCCGCAGTACTGCGAGAATTGCGAGAAGGAGCTGGGTGATCTGGAGGATCGCCAGATCGCCTGCAAGACCGACAACTGTACCGGCACCTGGACGTGGACCAAGGCCGCCCAGCTCGCGGCGGGCGTGAGGCTCGCGCCGAAGGAAGGGGCACAGGCGGAGGGTGCTCCCCACGAGTCTGAGCAACCGACCGCCCTGCCGTCAGCTGAGAGCGGGGGCACGGTCGCGCCAGCCGCCGCCTCAGCGCCGACGCCTCCCCCCCAGAAAAGACGCAGCAAGAGACGTAAGGAGATCAAGCCACCCGAGCGCCGGTGCGCGACGTGCCTCGAGTTCCTGGCCGACCGCAAGACGATCGAGATCGCCTGCCAGGGGTGCCAGACGCCCATCTACTGGCCGCCCGAGAGTCAGCTCCAGACACACCTCGGCGCCTGGGCCGCGCCGGCGCTGTGCGGCGCCTGCAAGCGCGACCTCACAGAGGCCCAGCGGGCCGCGCAGCGCGAGGCGCTGCGCCACCCCCACCTCGAGGCGCCCACCGCGCCCGAAGGCGACGCGCCCGCCATGGCCGCGCCCGCCGAGCCGCCCGCGCCCGAACCGGCCCCCGAAGCGCCCGCCGCCCCCGAAGCCTCCTCTTAACCGCTAGCGCTCGCCCGCTGCGAGCTTTTTGGCGAGCGGGTAGTCCGCCGGGAGGAGATCGAGGGCCGGCAGGCGCGCGGCCTCGACCCAGGCCACCTCGGCGACCTGAACCGCGCGCGGCGTGCCGCCGGTGAGCGTGCAGGCGTAGACGAGCATGACGAGGTCGAAGGCCGCGTAGGCGTGAAAGACGACCTCGTGGATGCGGCCGACGTCGACGCCGCAGCCGAGCTCCTCGCGCACCTCGCGCGCGAGCGCGACGGCGGGGTCCTCGCCGGGCTCGACCTTGCCGCCCGGGAACTCCCAGAGCAGCGGCATGGGCTGGTCCGCGCGGCGGCGCGACACGAGCACGCGGTCGCCGTCGCGCACGAGCGCGGCGACGACGAGCTTGCGCGCGCGCGCCTCTGCGCCCGCCACGGACGTCAGCTCGGCAGCTCGGCGAGGTCGGCCGCCGCGCCGCTCTCGACCGACGAGGCGGCGACGCTCTCGCGCGCCTTGCGCTCGATGAGCGCCAGGAGATCCTCGACGCGAAACGGCTTCTGGATGACGGCGCAGACCGATTCCTCGATGAAGCGCTTGGCGTCGGGCGAGAAGGCGCCGCCCGTGACGAACACGAAGCGATCGGCGAGCGTGGGCCAGCGCGCGCGCACGGCCTCGTGCAGGCCCATGCCGGACATCTCCGGCATCTGGAGGTCGCACAAGATGACGTCGTAGGACGCGTCGCGTTCGAGGGCGCGCAAGGCCTCGAGGCCGCCGAGCGCCGTGTCGATGGCGTGAATGTCCGACAGCATGCGGCGGTAGGCTTTGAGCAGGAGCGGCTCGTCGTCGACGGCCAGCACGCGGCGCTTGACAAACTCGCGCGGCGCCGGCGTGACGTCCGAGGGCGGCGTCAGCGTCGACGGCACGGCGGGGACGGCGGGCAGGCGCACGCGGAAGGTCGCGCCCTCGCCGGGGCGGCTGTCGACCGTGAGCTCGCCGCCGAGCGAGCGGATGATGCCGAGCGAGATAGGCAGGCCGAGGCCCGTGCCGATGCCGCGCGGCTTGGTCGTAAAGAACGAGTCGAAGATGCGCGGCGCGACCTCGGACGGGATGCCCGGTCCGTTGTCCTCGACCTCGACGACGACGAACTCGCCCTCGTCGAAGCTGCGTACGCGCACGACGTTGCGCTTCGACGCCGTCTCGTCGAGGGCCTGAGCCGCGTTGAGAATGATGTTGAGGAAGACCTGGCCGAGCCGCGCCTGGTTGGCGCGCACGGCCTGCGTCGAACGCAGGTCGCGCTCGATGCGCGCCCGATACTTGATCTCGTTTCGCAGCATCGTGAGGGCCGACTCGACGGCGGCGTTGATGTCGAGCGTGGCCGCGCCGTCGTCGTCGACGTGCGAGAACGACCCGAGATCGCGCACGATGCGGTGGATGCGCGCCATGCCCTCCTTGGATTCCTGGAGGATGGCCGTGGCCTCGAAGAGCACGTCGGGCAGGCCGAGGCCCGCGATGACGGCCTCCGGGAGCTCGCGCACCTTCTCTTGCAGGAGGCGCAGGTGCCCCGTAAGTGCCTCGATGTTGGCGAGCACGAAGGCCGTGGGGTTGTTGATCTCGTGCGCGACGCCCGCCGCCAGCATGCCGATCGACGCGAGCTTCTCGGCCTGCAGGCGCCGCACCTCGTCCTCGCGCTCGTCGGTCGTGTCGCGCAGCGACAGGACGGCCCGCTGCCCCGAGAGGGGGTAGGCGCGCAGCGCGTAGGTGCGACCCGCGAGCGAGAGGCTGCGGTCGAGCGCGACCCCGCCGTCGATGGTCTCGCGCGCCGCCGCCGTGAGCTCCTCGCGGAGGGCCGTCGCGAAGAGCCGTCCGCCCGACGCGTTCGAGACCTCGAGGGCGCCCGAGGCCCCGACGACACACAGACCCTCGGCGAAGG
>DASZFV010000325.1:0-5027 GCA_035939455.1 Polyangia bacterium | reverse complement strand
CCGACGGCTGGCTATTGACGCTGCTCATGCTCGACGAGGACGGGCCGGCGTGGCGCTGGAACGGTCCCGCGACCCGTTCCGACGACGTCGGGACGCTGCTTCATGCGCTCCGCCGCGCCGCCGAGCTCGGCCCATCGACCGCGCCCGCCGAGAGCGTGACCATGACGCGGCGAACGATGCTGGCCGCGTCGCTGGCCGCCGCGCTCGCCGCGGCGCTGGCGGAGCCGCGCGCGGCGGGCGCCTCGCCCGCGGTGCCGGCCGGCGCCGGCCCGGTCACGCTCGAGGTCAACGGCACGAGGCACACCCTCGCCATCGAGCCGCGCGTGACGCTGCTCGATGCTCTGCGCGAGCACCTTGGTCTGCCGGGGACGAAGAAGGGCTGCGATCACGGACAGTGTGGCGCGTGCACGGTCCTCGTCGACGGACGCCGCATCAACGCGTGCCTGACGCTCGCGATCATGCAGCAGGGCACGAAGATCACGACCATCGAAGGGCTGGCGCGCGGCGCCGACCTGCATCCGCTGCAGGCGGCGTTCCTCGAGCACGATGGCTTCCAGTGCGGCTACTGCACGCCGGGACAAATCATGTCGGCGGTCGGCCTGCTCGCCGAGGGGCACGCGCGGTCGGCCGACGACATCCGCGAGCAGATGAGCGGCAACATCTGCCGTTGCGGCGCGTACCCGAACATCGTGGCCGCCATCGAGAGCGTGCGGAAGGGCTGAAGCGCATGCGGCCCATTCGCTATCTCAAGGTCACGACCGTCGACGCCGCTGTCGCGGCGACGCGCGCGGCGCCGGACACCGCGTTCCTCGCCGGGGGCACCTCCCTGCTCGATCTCATGAAGCTCGACGTGCTCGATCCTGCGGAGCTCGTCGACGTCAACGCGCTGCCGCTCGGGAAGATCGAGGTCGCGCACGACGGGTTGCACGTCGGCGCCATGGTGCGGAACAGCGATCTGGCCCGGCACCCCGAGGTCGTCGCGCGCTACCCCCTGTTGTCGGAGGCGTTGCTCGCGGGCGCGAGCCCGCAGCTGCGCAACATGGCGACCGTGGGCGGCAACCTGCTGCAGCGCACGCGCTGCTACTACTTTCGCGACCCGGCCACGCCCTGCAACAAGCGCGCGCCCGGCGCGGGCTGCGGCGCCCTCGATGGTTACAACCGGATGCACGCTGTGCTCGGCACGAGCGACAAGTGCATCGCCGCGCACCCCTCGGACATGTGCGTCGCGCTGCTGGCGCTCGACGCCGTCGTTCACACGCGCGGGCCCGCGGGGCCGCGCCAGATCCCGCTCGCTGATTTTCACGTCCTGCCCGGCGAGCACCCCGAGCGCGAGAGCGTGCTCGCGCAGGGCGAGCTCGTCACGGGCGTGAGCCTGCCCGCGCGGCCAGAATTCGCGCAGTCGCGCTACCTCAAGGTGCGCGACCGCGCGTCGTACGCGTTCGCGCTCGTGTCCGTCGGCGCGGCGCTGCGCATCGAGGACGGCGTCGTGCGCGCGGCGCGGCTCGCGCTTGGCGGCGTCGGCACGAAGCCGTGGCGCGCCGTCGAGGCCGAACGCTTGCTCGTGGGGCAGCGCGCGGAGCGGACGGCCTTCACGCGCGCCGCCGAGGCCGCGCTCGCGGGCGCGAAGCCGCGCAGGCACAACGCCTTCAAGGTGCCGCTCGCGCGCCGGGCCATCGTGCGCGCGCTGGCGACGGTGAAGGGGGCCGCGTGAGCGCCGACGACAAGGCCGCCGCGCCGCCCGCCCTCAAGCTGCGGGGCGCTCCCATCGATCGCGTCGACGGCCGCCTCAAGGTCACGGGCGCGGCCGCGTACGCCGCGGAGGTCGACGTGGCTCGTGTCGCGCACGCGGTGCTCATCCTCAGCTCCGTGGCGCGCGGGAGGATCACGCACATCGACACGAGCGCGGCCCGCGGCGCGCCGGGCGTGCTGGCCGTCATCACCCACGAAAACGTCGGGCCCGTGCCGCGCCAACCGGACCTCGCGCACAAAGCGTCGCCTGGCGATCGCGTGCTGCAGATCTTCGAGGACGACCTCGTGCGCTACAGCAACCAGCCCATCGGCGTCGCGGTGGCCGACACGCTCGAGCGCGCGCGCCACGCCGCGCGCCTCGTCACCGTGCGCTACGAGACCGAGCCGCCGACCGTGACCCTCCCCGCGTCCTTCGAGGCCGAGAAGCCCAATCCGGCGCGCGGCGCCGAGCCGTCGCACAAGCAGCCGCTCGACTTTATGCGCGGCGATCCGGCCGTGGGGCTCGTGGCGTCTGCGGTCCGCGTCGACCACGTCTACACGACGCCGTTCGAGACGCACAACCCGATGGAGATGCACGCCACGATCGCCGCCTGGCACGGGCCGCAGCACCTGACGGTGTACGATTCGACGCAAGGGATCTTCGAGGTTCGCCGCAAGCTCGGCGCGTCGCTGGGCATCCCCAAGGAGAACGTCCGCGTCATCTCGAAGTTCGTGGGCGGTGGGTTCGGCAGCAAGGGCTCGTGCTGGTCGAACGTCGTCATCGCGGCGTTGGCCGCCCGCCACGTCAAGCAGCCCGTGAAGCTCGTGGTGGCGCGCCCCCAGATGTTCGGGCCCGTGGGTTTTCGTCCCCCGACGCGCCAGCACGTCGTGCTCGGCGCCGCGAAGGACGGCCGGCTCACGCTCATCCGTCACGAGAGCCGGTCGAGCACGTCGCGCTTCGACGAGTTCGTCGAGCACGCGACGGCGCCCACGCGCGCGCTCTACTGGTGCCCGAACATCCACACGAGCGAGCGGCTCACGCCCCTCGACACGGGGACACCGCAGTTCATGCGCGCGCCGGGCGAATCGACCGGCAGCTTCGCGATGGAGTGCGCCATGGACGAGCTCGCCGTCGCCATGGGGATCGATCCCGTGGAGCTGCGGCTGCGCAACCACGCCGATGTCGATCCGGAGTCGGGGAAGCCGTGGTCGTCGAAGTCGCTCAAGGCCTGCTACCAGCGGGCCGCCGAGCGATTCGGCTGGCGCCAGCGCGATCCGCGGCCGGGCTCGATGTCGACGTCGACGAAGGACGGCAACCTGCTCGTCGGGTGGGGGATGGCGACGGCCACCTACCCTGCGCACCAGCGCGGCGCCAAGGCGGGGGCCACGCTGCGGCCCGACGGGACGGCGTCGGTCAAGGCGGGCTCGCAGGACATCGGCACGGGCACCTACACGGTCATGACGCAGGTGGCGGCCGAGACGCTGGGGCTTCCCCTCGCGCGCGTGAGCTTCGACCTGGGCGACACGGACATGCCGGAGACGCCGGGCTCGGGTGGCTCGACGACGGCGGCCAGCGTGGGCTCGGCGGTGCGCCTCGTCTGCATCGCGCTCCGGGAGAAGCTCGCCGCGCTCACCGTCGGCGACGCGCGCTCGCCGCTCGCCGGCGGCGCGGCCCGCGATCTGCGCCTCGACGGCGCGCGCGTGACGCTCGCGGGGAGCGGCCGCGCCGAGGCCCTGGCGGGCGTCTTCGAGCGCAACCAGCTCGAGACGCTCGAGGTGACGCAGGAGTCGAAGGCGTTCGAAGGGAGGCGCGATTTCGCGACGCGCTCCTTCGGCGCGCAGTTCGTCGAGGTGCGGATCGATCGCGACTTCGGCGAGGTGCGCGTCGCGCGCGTCGTGAGCGCCTTCGCGGCGGGACGCATCCTCAACGCCAAGACGGCCCGCAGCCAGTTCATCGGCGGGATCGTGTGGGGCATCGGCATGGGCCTGCACGAGCAGACCGTCTACGACGAGCGGCTCGGGCGCGTCATGAACGCCGATCTGGCCGAGTACCACGTCCCCGTGAACCTGGACGTGCCGCCTATCGACGTCATCTTCGTCGACGAGGACGATCCCCACGTCAATCAGGTGGGCGTCAAGGGCATCGGCGAGATCGGCATCACCGGTGTCGCTGCCGCCATCGCGAGCGCCGTCTATCACGCCACGGGCAAGCGCGTGCGTGATCTGCCAATCACCCCGGACAAGCTGCTGTGACGAGACCGCCCGGCAGACCGCTCCATGAGTGAGCTTCGCGCCTTGATGGCGGCGGCCCGTGCGCTCCGCCGGACGAGCGCACCCTTCGTCACGGCCACGCTGGTCTCGGTCAAGGGGTCGTCCTACCGGCGCCCGGGCGCGCGGTTGCTCATCGCCGAGGATCGCTGGATCTGCGGTTCCGTGAGCGGCGGCTGCCTCGAACGCGACCTCGTGCGGCGCGCCTGGTGGCGGACCGCCGACGGCCAGCCGGCGCTCGTCTCGTACGACTCCACGAACGACGGCGACGACGATCTCGGTTGGGGCATCGGCCTCGGGTGCAACGGCGTCGTCGAGCTGCTGCTCGAGCGCGCCGGCGCGCGCGGCGCCGTCGACGCCCTGGACTTCATCGGTGGCTGTCTCGCGGACGAGCGGCCCGGCGCGCTCGTGACGCTCTTCCGGTCGCCGCGCGGCGACGGAGCTCTGGCCGAGATCGCGCTCGGCGCGTGTCTCGCGGCGCGCGCGGACCGCCCGATGCTGTCGAGGCTCGCCTCGCTCGCGCCTGCGTTGCACGAGTCGCTCGCGCGCGAGGCCCGCACCGCCCTCGCGACGCCGGGAGCTCGCCCGTCGATGGTCGCGCTCGCCGGCGGCGGCGAAGCCCTCGTCGAGCGCGTCGAGCCGCCGCCCCACCTCTTCGTCATGGGGGCTCGCCCCGACGCCGTTCCGGTCGTGCGGGCGGCGCGCGCCGTCGGCTGGAGGGTCACGGTGTGGGCCGGGCCCTCGTCAGGCGAGGCGCGGCGTCAGCTCGCCGAGGCCGATCGCATCGCGGCCGGGCCGGCCCGTGACCTCGCGGCCGACGTCGCCGCCGCTCATCGACCGGTCGCCGTCGTGATGACCCATGACGTCGACCGCGATCGCGAAGCGCTCGCGACGCTGCTGGCGTCACCCTGCCCTTACGTCGGCGTGCTGGGGCCGCGCGCCCGCACGGACAGGTTGCTGGCCGCGCTGGGCCTTCCCTCGCGTCCGGGGACGCCGCTCGCACGGCGGCTGCACGCCCCCATCGGGCTCGC
>DASZFV010000324.1:0-6183 GCA_035939455.1 Polyangia bacterium | reverse complement strand
GCGCATGTACGTGAGCGGCGCGCGCACGAGCTTCGTCTTCGAGCCGTCCGAGCGGCGCCCCGTCGAGTACTCCGTCGAAGCCGCCCGCGGTTACGACTCGCGCGGCGAGCTGTGGTCGCGCGGTCGCTTCGACGTCACGCTCGAGCCCGGCGTCCCCGCGACGTTCGTCGCCTCGGCGGAAGATTGGGAGATCCTGCTCGCGCTCGATCCGGCCGAGCTGCAGGACTGCGAGCGCGACCGGCGCGTCGGGCTCCTGCGCCGCATCCCGAGCGCGGGCGCCGACGCCGTCACGGACAGCCTCATTCTGGGCGCCGACCAGTTCGTGATCTCGCCCGTGGGCCGAACGGTCGACGCCGCGCGGGCGCGCGCGCGCGGCGACAGCCTGCGCACGATCATCGCCGGCTATCACTGGTTCACCGACTGGGGACGAGACACGATGATCTCGCTCGAGGGGCTGTGCCTGCTCACGGGCCGCCACCGCGAGGCGCGCTGGATCCTGCGCACCTTTGCCGGCTACGTCCGCGACGGCCTTGTGCCCAACCTCTTCCCCGAGGGCGCGCACGAAGGCCTCTATCACACGGCGGACGCCACGCTGTGGTTCTTCCACGCCCTCGAGCGCTACCTCGCCTACGCGGGCGACCTCCCCTTCCTGCGCGAGCTCATGCCCCTGCTGGAGAAAATCATCGCCAAGCACGTCGCGGGAACGCGCTTCGGCATCCACGTCGATCCGAGCGATGGTCTGCTCTCGCAGGGCGAGGACGGCTACGCGCTCACTTGGATGGACGCCAAGTGCGGCGCTTGGGTCGTGACGCCGCGACGCGGGAAGGCCGTCGAGATCAACGCCCTCTGGTATAACGCCCTCGTCGTCACGTCTAGCTGGCTGCGCGCGCTCGAGCGCGAAGGCGACGCGCGCGAGACCGAGGACCGCGCGCGGCAGGTGCGCGCGTCGTTCAACACGCGCTTCTGGCTCGACGAGGGCGGCTACCTCTATGACGTCATCGACGGCCCCGAGACCAAGGCCGACCCATCCCTGCGCCCGAACCAGCTCATCGCCTTGTCGCTCGGCCACCCCGTGCTCGACCGCTCGCGCTGGCGCTCGGTCCTCGAGATCGTCGAGCGCACGCTGCTCACGCCGGTCGGCCTGCGCTCGCTCGCACCGGGCAGCCCCGGCTACCAGCCGAACTACCACGGCGACCTCCGCACGCGCGACGCGGCTTACCACCAGGGCACCGTCTGGAGCTGGCTCATCGGCCCGTACGTCGACGCCCTCCTCCGCACGGAGCCGGGCTCGCGGGAGAAGGCGCGCGCGTCTCTGCGCGGACTCGGCGATCATGCCATGGAGAGCTGCATCGGTCAGATCGCGGAGGTGTTCGACGCCGAGCCTCCCTTCGCGCCGCGGGGCTGCGTCGCGCAGGCCTGGGGCGTGGCCGAGTGGCTCCGCGCCCGTGACCGCGCCTCCGAAGCGCCGCGCGCGCCCGCCGCGCCGCCGCTCGACTCCAAGGTCGAGGCCTGAGCGACGTCACCCAACTCGACGCGCACCCCGGGACGTATTTCGTTCCGGGATGCGCGTCGAGCAAACGCCGCCCCACGCTACGCCGCCGCCGTCCCGGCTCATTTTCGAATCAAGTTAAGGTCGCGGCTCCCGCCGTCAAGCTCCACTCACGCGGACGCCACGCGTTTGAGAGCGGACATCACGCTGTGGGTGCGCTGCTGCTGCGGGTACAGCTCGCTCGAGACGAGATGGCGCAACCCCTCGTCGAGTCGCGGCAGCGCGTCCTTGTACTCCTTGAGGCCGTGGTCCTCGCCCTCCTCGAGCGTCGACACGACGGTCTTCCACCCGAGCGCCCGCGCGCCCCCCGTGACCGCCTTAGCGAACCGCCCCCACGCTCCGGAGGCCCGCACTGGCTCGCCGCCCACCTGCTCGATGGCGCGGCGGATCCGTTCGACGCGGGCCTCGTGAGAGGCGCGACATTCTTGCAGATCGCTGCGCAGCGCGGGCTTGTCCTCCACGGCGGGAAGCGCCTTATCGTAACTCTCGACCGCCGAGAGCTCCCCGCGCAGGAGCTCGTTCAGCGCATCGACAGTGCTGTCGTCTCTTTCAGTTCTCATTTCGTTCATCGTCCGTCCTCCCCGACCACCGATGGTTCAATCGGCGTGCCATCCGCGCGAGGCGGCCGGACCGCGCGTTCGGCGCGCGATGAGTCACAGGTGGTGGACACGCGTTACCGTCGCGTACACTTTCGACCCGAGCGTCGCCGATGCGTCTAGAGGACATGGGGCTGATCGGTAACTGTCAATGCTCGGCGCTCGTCGAGCGCTCCGGCGGCGTCGTGTGGTGCTGCCTACCGCGCTTCGACTCCGAGCCGATCTTCTCGACGCTTCTCGACGAGGCGGAGGGCGGCCGCTTCGTCATCGAGCCCCCCGCGGGCGAAGCCGGCCAGCAGAGCTACGTCGAGAACACCAACGTGCTCTCGACGCTCTTTCGAACCGACGCGGGCGTCTTCCGCGTGCTGGACTTCGCGCCGCGCTTCGGCCCCGTCGAGAACATCTTTCACCCGACGCAGCTCCTCCGCGTCATCGAGCCGCTCGAGGGGCGACCGGCCGTGCGCGTTCGCTTCGAGCCGCGCCTCGGATGGTCCAGAGCGCCCGCGCCGCTCGTGCCGGGCGAGGGCCGGCTCCGCGTCGACGGCCTCGCCAGCCCGCTGTGGCTCGACACCGACGTCGCCGTCGACGACATCGTGCACGGGCGGCCCTTCGCGCTCGCGGAGCGCCGTCGCCTCGTCCTCACCTGGGGCGCGCCCGTGGCCGAGCCCGTGGCGGCCTACGGCGACCGCGTGCTCGCGGCCACGCTTCGCTACTGGCAGACCTGGGTCAAGCACTGCAACATCCCGCCCGTCTGGCAGCAGGAGTGCATTCGCTCGGCGCTCGCGCTCAAGCTCCATTGTTACGACGAGACTGGAGCGATCGTGGCCTCCATCACGACCTCTATCCCCGAATCGCCGGGCGCGGGCCGCACCTGGGACTACCGTTACTGCTGGCTGCGCGACGCGTCCTACGTACTGAGCGCGCTGCGCTTGCTCGGCCACTTCGAAGAGCGCGAGGGCTTCGTGAAGTACCTCCTGCGCATCAGCGCCCACACGCCCGACCTGCGCTTCTCACCACTCTACCGCGTCGACGGGACCAGCGATCTCGAAGAGCGCATCCTCGAGGGATGGCCCGGCTTCGAAGGCGAGCGGCCCGTCCGCGTGGGCAACGGCGCCGTCCGCCACACGCAGAACGACATCTTCGGCGAGATGCTCCTCGCGCTGTCGCCGCTCTACCTCGACGATCGCTTCGCCGACGAGCGGTCGCCGGAGACGCTCGCGCTCCTCGAGCGCCTCGCCGGTCAGGCCCAGGCCGTCGTGGGCACCCCCGACGCCGGCATCTGGGAATACCGCACGGAATGGCAGCCCCAGACCTTCTCGAGCCTCATGTGCTGGGCGGCGGCCGATCGCATGGCGCTCATCGCCGCTCGCCACGCGCCCGCGATGCGCGCGCGCTTCGAGACGGCGGCGGCCGAGATCCGCGCCCGCATCATCGCCGAGGCCTGGAGCGAACGCCTCGGCGCCTTCGCGGGCGCGCACGGCGGGCACGATCTCGACGCCTCCCTGCTCCAGATGGCGCCGCTGCGGTTCCTACCGCCGAACGACCCGAAGCTCGTCCGCACCGTCAACGCCATCCGCACGACGCTCACCCGAGACGGATGGCTCTACCGCTACGACCTCGACGACGGTTTCGGCAGGCCCCAGGTCGCCTTCGTACTGTGCACGTTCTGGATGATCGAGGCGCTCGCGACGACCGGGCGCCTTGACGAGGCGCGCGCCCTCATGGAGCGCGTGCGCGCCGCGATGTCACCCCTCGGCCTGCTTGCCGAGGACTATGCGCCCGCGGCGCGCCAGATGTGGGGCAACTTCCCCCAGGCGTACTCCCACGCGGGGCTCATCCACGGCGCCTTCGCCGCCTCGCCCCGGTGGCTCGATCTCGCGTGACTCAGAAGCTCTTTTGGAGGAGCGCGAGGCGGAAGGTGGGCGCCGGGTCGGTCGGCAGCAGCGAGGCCGTGGCCCTATCGACGCGGCTCTCCTGCACGGCGAGCTGCGTGAGGCCGACCGCGGTGCCGACGAGCACGCCGCCCGCGCCCCAATAGAGGATGCGTTGCGAGTGCGTCCGGTTGTCGGCGAGGTAATAGACCGCTCCTCCGACGAGGACGCCCGCGACGGCCCCCATGAGGGCGCTCACCGCGATGGTCTCCATGTAGTTGTGGTTCTCGTGCTCGACGACCGCCGTGCTGTGCGTGGGCGCGACCACGGGCGCTTGCGTCTGCGGCTCGACGACGACGGGGGCTGGCGCCGCCGGCGCGGGCGCGGGCGTCGGAGCCGGCTGCTGCCCCTGCACCACGACGTCGGCGAGCAGGAGCGGCTGCACCCGCTCGGGCGTCACGGCGCCCTCTCGCGCCGGCGCGTCCACCTTCGCGCTCGCGCTCGCCGACGGGAACAGACCGACGGCCAACGTCAGGACACCACCAAGGAACGAAGCTCGATTGGATCGCATGGGCAGACCTCCCTTTTGCGTCGCCTCGGATGCAGCGGTCATGCCACCCAGAGATCTCGCTTTACACGTTGTTTGCGACCTCTCGGGAAAGTCACCGAGGGTTCCCGATTCGTCACGGCCGCGTGACGCCCGCGGGTCATTGATGTGGCCAAGATTGGACTTGAGCGCCGTTGTCTGATGGCACGCGGTGTGAATTGGGATCGCGACCGATGACCATCACCGAGGGACGCCCCTACCCTCTTGGAGCCACGCTCGAGGATGGAGGCGTGAGCTTCGCCGTCTTCTCGCGCCACGGCACACGCGCGTTCGTCTGCCTCTTCGAGCCGAACGACCCGTCACGCGAGATGGCGCGTCACGAATTGCCGGGACGCACGGCACACGTCTTCCACGGCTTCGTGCCAGGTCTCGAGGCGGGCGCGCTCTACGGGTTCCGCGTCGACGGGCCATACAAGCCCGAGAAGGGTCACCGCTTCAACGTCAACAAGCTCCTCCTCGATCCCTACGCCCGCGCGCTCGTCGGTCGCGTCGATCTCAAGGGCCCCATCTGCGGATACGATGTCGACAGCCCCGACGAGGACCTCTCCTTCGATGCGCGCGACAGCGCCGGCGCCGTCCCTCGCTGCATCGTCGTCGCGCGCGAGGTCGACCGGAGCCCCACACCGCGCCCGGCGCGCGCGCTCGCCGACAGCGTCATCTACGAGCTGCACGTCAAGGGCTTCACGCGGCGCCATCCCGGAGTGCCCGAGGAGCTGCGCGGAACGTACCTCGGGCTCGCGCACCCGGCCGCCATCGGCCACCTCAAAGACCTCGGCGTCACCACCGTCGAGCTTCTCCCCGTGCAGGCGTTCGACGACGACGGCGCCCTCGCCGACAAGGGCCTCGTGAATTACTGGGGCTACAACCCGCTCGGCTGCTTCGCGCCGCACGCAGGTTACGCCGTCTCGAAGGCGCCGGGGGCTGCCGTGCGCGAGTTCAAGCAAATGGTCCGGGCGCTGCACGAGGCCGGGCTCGAGGTGCTGCTCGACGTCGTCTACAACCACACGTACGAGGGCAACCACAAGGGCCCCACGATCTCGTTCCGAGGCCTCGACAACGCCTCCTACTATTTGCCGTCGAGCGAGAGCGCGCGCTACTGCATGGAGTTCTCGGGCTGCGGGAACTGCTTCGACATGCGCTCGCCCTTCGCGCTCGGCCTCGTGCTCGACAGCCTGCGCATGTGGGCCGTCGACATGCATGTCGACGGCTTCCGCTTCGATCTGGCGTCCGTGCTGGCACGCGAGGGCTCGCCGCCGGCCTTCGACGCCGCCGCCGGATTCTTGCGCGCCATTCACCAGGATCCCGTCCTCGGGCACCTCAAGCTCATCGCCGAGCCCTGGGACACGGGCGAGGGGGGCTATCAGCTCGGTCACTTCCCCGTCCTCTGGTCCGAGTGGAACGGTCAGTTCAGGGACGCCTTTCGGCGCTATTGGAAAGGCGACGAGAACCTGGCCGGCCAGGTCGGTTATCGGCTGACCGGCTCGGCCGATCTTTTCGAGCCGTCGGGCCGGCGCCCCTCGGCGAGCATCAACTTCGTCACGTGTCACGACGGCTTCACGC
>DASZFV010000323.1:0-4043 GCA_035939455.1 Polyangia bacterium | reverse complement strand
CGGCGTCCTCCATGGTCTTCGACTGCGCGACGATCGACGAGATCTGCGCGCGCTCGATCTCGTCGAGGGTGAACCGGCCGCCGATGTACGGGCCCCGGTCCTTGGCGCCCGAGATGCGCTCGGGAAAGGCGAGCGGCTCGATGAGGGTGGACGGCCACAGGATGACGGCGCGCTCGATGGCGTTGCGCAGCTCGCGCACGTTCCCCGGCCAGTCATAGTTCGTGAGCACCTTCTCCGCAGCCGGCGAGAGGGTGGCGACGGCGCGTCCCAGCGACTTCGCGAAGAACGAGAGGAAGCGCCGCGCCATGGGCACGATGTCCTCTGGACGCTCGCGCAGCGACGGCACGCGCACCTCGATGACGTTGAGCCGGAACAGCAAGTCCTCGCGAAAGCGCCCGCTCTGCACGTCGATCTCGAGGTCGCGGTTCGTCGCGGCGACGACGCGCACGTCGGCCTTGCGCGTGCGCGCCTCGCCGACGCGCTCGAAGCGCTTCTCCTGCAGGAAGCGGAGCAGCTTGGCCTGCAGGCTCGCGGGCAGGTCGCCGATCTCGTCGAGGAAGAGCGTGCCGCCCTCGGCGACCTCGACGCGCCCTGGCTGATCGCGGATGGCGCCCGTGAAGGCGCCCTTGGCGTGACCGAAGAGCTCGCTCGCGAGCAGCTCCTCGGTCAACGTCGGACAGTTGATCGTGACGAAGGGCCGATCGCGGCGCTGGCTCTCGAGGTGCATGGCCCGGGCGAGCACACCCTTGCCGGTTCCGCTCTGGCCGCGGAAGAGCACCGAGACGTCGGCCTTGGCGGCGCGGCTCACGACCTCGAGCACGGAGCGCATGACGGGGGCGGACGAGTCGAGGTCGGTCTCGGGCGCCTCGGCCTGCAGACGGTCTTGCAGATCGGTGACGCGCACCGAGAGCGAGCGCTGCACGAGCACCTTCTCGAGGACGTGCCTGATCTGTCCCGGCGTGAAGGGCTTGGGCAAGTAGTCCCAGGCGCCGCGCCGGATGGCCTCGACGGCGGTCTCGACCGTCGCATAGGCCGTCACCATGATGATCGCGACGTTGGGGTTCTCGGCGAGGAGTTGGGGGATGAGCTCGAGCCCGCTCTGCGCGCCGATGCGCAGATCCAGGAAGACGAGGTCGAAGACCGTGCGGCCGATCGCCTCGAGCGCCGCTGGCGCCGTGCCCGCCTCGGTCACCTCGGCGTCCATGGATTCCAGGCACAGGCGCAACGTCTGGCGGATGTTCTTCTCGTCGTCGACGACGAGCACGGCGAGCTGGCGCATGAGATAGTCTACCGCGCTTGTCACTTCGCGGCTGAAGGCGCCGGCGTCGGTGCGACGCTTGGTCGCGCGGGCCTTCCGAACTGCTGGTCGAGAGCGAGGTTCACGGCGAGGACGTTGACGCGCGGCTCACCGAAGATGCCGAGGTCGCGGCCCTGGACGCGGCTCTCGATGACCGCTCCGATGCGGTCGGCCGCGATCTGGCGGGCCTGGGCGATGCGCGGGATCTGCCAGAACGCCGCCGCCGGCGAGAGGTCGGGGTCGAGGCCGCTCGCCGACGTCGTCACGAGCTCCCCGGGCACCTGCTGGGCGGCCTCCGGGTTCTCCTTGTGCAGGCGATCGACGTCGGCCGCGGCGCGATCGCGCAGCTTCTTGGACGTCGGGCCCAGGTTCGAGCCCGACGAGGCGGTCGCGTCGTAGCCGTTGCCGGCCGCGGACGGGCGCCCCTGCAGGTAAGCGGGCGCGGCGAAGACCTGACCGATGAGCTCGGAGCCGACGACGCCGCCCTTCTCGTCGCGCACGAGGCTGCCGTTGGCGCGGGCCGGGAAGAGCACCTGCGCGGCGCCCGTCATGACGAGCGGATAGATGATGCCCGTGAGCACGAGCGTGACGAGCGTGGTTCGTAGCGCGATGACGATCTCTTTGCGCATGGCTGTTCCCTCAATTTCTTCAGACGGCCCCGAGCGCTTCGAGCGCCAGGTCGACGAGCTTGATGCCCAGGAAGGGCGCGATGATGCCGCCCACGCCGTAGACGAGCAGCGAGCGGCGCAAGATCACGGCGGCCCCGAGCGGGCGATACTTCACGCCGCGCAGCGCGAGCGGGATGAGCAGCACGATGATGATGGCGTTGAAGATCACGGCCGAGAGGATGGCGCTCTCGGGCGAGGCGAGGCGCATGACGTTGAGGGGCGCGATCTCGGGGAAGACGCCCATGAAGAGGGCGGGCAGGATCGCGAAATACTTCGCGACGTCGTTGGCGATCGAGAAAGTCGTCAGCGTCCCGCGCGTCATGAGCAGCTGCTTGCCGACCTCGACGATCTCGAGGAGCTTCGTCGGGTTCGAGTCGAGGTCGACCATGTTGCCGGCCTCCTTGGCGGCCTGCGTGCCGCTGTTCATGGCGACGCCGACGTCGGCCTGCGCGAGCGCCGGCGCGTCGTTTGTGCCGTCGCCCGTCATGGCGACGAGCTTGCCCTTGGCCTGCTCTTCCTTGATGAGGCGCATCTTGGCTTCGGGCGTCGCCTCGGCGAGGAAGTCGTCGACGCCGGCCTCCTTGGCGATGGCGGCTGCCGTGCGCGGGTTGTCGCCCGTGATCATGACGGTGCGGATGCCCATGGCGCGGAAGCGCGCGAAGCGCTCCGCGATGCCCGCCTTGACGATGTCCTTGAGGTGGACGATGCCCAGCAGGCGCGCGCCGTCGGAGACCGCGAGCGGTGTGCCGCCCGAGTCGCCGATGGCGTTGGCGATCTGCCGGAGCTGGGGTGGCACGGCGCCGCCCCGTGCCGCCACGTAGTCCGCGACGGCGTCGACGGCGCCCTTGCGGATGGCGCGCCCCGCGAGGTCGACGCCGCTCATGCGCGTCTGCGCCGTGAAGGGGACGAAGACGGCGCCCTCGGCGGTCGAGGCCGACAAGCTCAGCTTCTCTTTGATGAGCGCCACGATCGAGCGCCCCTCGGGCGTCTCGTCGGCCAGGCTCGCGAGCTGGGCGGCGGCGGCCAGATCCTCCATGCGGACGCCGTCGAGCGGGAGGAGCTCGGTGGCCATGCGGTTGCCGTGCGTGATCGTGCCCGTCTTGTCCAGGAGCAGCGTGTCGACGTCTCCCGAGGCCTCGACGGCGCGGCCGCTCATGGCGATGACGTTCTTTTGCAGCAGGCGATCCATTCCCGCGATGCCGATGGCCGACAGGAGGCCGCCGATCGTCGTTGGGATGAGACAGACGAGCAGCGCGACGATCACGGTCGCGGACAGCGCGATCGTCGAGTAGGCGGCGAGCGGCACGAGCGTGACGCACGCGAAGAGGAACACGAGCGTGAGGCCGACGAGCAGGATGTGCAGCGCGATCTCGTTGGGGGTCTTCTGGCGCGAGGCCCCCTCGACGAGGCCGATCATGCGATCGAGGAACGACTCGCCAGGATCGACGGCGATGCGAACCACGATGCGATCCGACAGGACCTTCGTGCCGCCCGTGACCGCCGAGCGATCGCCGCCGCTCTCGCGGATCACGGGGGCCGACTCGCCCGTGATGGCCGACTCGTCGACCGACGCGATGCCATCGACGATCTCACCGTCGCCCGGGATGAGCTGTCCCGCCTCGACGACGACGAGGTCACCCTTGCGCAACGACGACGACGGGACGATCTCCTCCGGACCGTCCCAGCCCGCTTGTCCGCGCAGGAGGCGGCGCGCGGTCGTCTCTTTGCGCATCTTCCGGAGGGTGTCCGCCTGGGCCTTGCCGCGGCCCTCGGCGACGGCCTCGGCGAAGTTCGCGAAGACGACCGTGAACCACAGCCAGACGGTCACGGCGCCCGTGAACCAAAGCGGCGCGCTCGCGCGGGAGTGGTGGAGGAGATCGCGCACGAAGATCAACGTCGTGAGAACGCTGCCAATCTCGACGACGAACATGACGGGGTTCTTGGCGACGTGCTGGGGCGCGAGCTTCCGGAAGGAGTCGACGGTCGCGCGGCCGAGGATGGAGCGATCGAAGAGGGACAGGCTCTGGGCTTTGGGGCGGAACATGGCTAGTAGGCCTTTCCGGCGACGGCGGCGAAGT
>DASZFV010000322.1:0-3883 GCA_035939455.1 Polyangia bacterium | reverse complement strand
GAGCAGCACCGCCGTCGAAAGCGCCACGCCCAGCCAGCCCACGGCGCGTAGCGCGCCAGCGCTCGCGCCGAACCAGAAGATCGAGGGCAGCGCGGCGAAGCCGGCGGCGCGCGAGCCGAGCTGCTCGGCGAGCGCGTCCAGATGATCGCCGAGCGGGAGCAGTCCTCGGGGCCCGAGCAGCGCCGGCCCCTGCTCGACGAGCGTGAGAAACGCCATCAAGTAGACGAGGCCGAGCAGCCTCAGGATCACGAAGCGCGTGAGCCAGTGCCCCGGCGCGGCCCGATCGTCGCGCGCGAAGCGGTCGGCGATCCGCGCGAGCGAGGTCTGCGACGAGCCGGAGATCTGAGGCACGGCGTCCATCGGGCCGAGGAGAGACGGTAGCACCGGCGGGGTTTCCCGGCCCCCCGGGCTCGCGGGGTCCTTGTTCTCCCCGGGCGACCAAGAGAGCCAACCTATAGGCGCTCAACCGCTTAACGCCGCGCTCGGCCTCGCTCCTAGCCACCGCCGTTCGCGCGGGCGTAAACGCGCATGTAGTCGACGAGCATCGTTTGCGGGAAGACCGTGCCGTCGGGCGGGCCCGGGAACGTGCCCCCCACGGCGACGTTGAGCAAGATGAAGAAGGGGTGGTCGTAGACCCACTGCGTCCCCGCGGGGGTGTTGGCCGGCGTCTGCGTCTCGTAGAGGTTCGTGTCGACGTAGAAGCGCACGACGCCCGTCTCCCACTCGACGGCGTAGATGTGAAAATCGTCGGAGAGCTTCGGTCCGGTATCGGGCAACGAGAAGTGACCCGTGAGCGGATGCGAGCCCGAGTAGCCCGGCCCGTGGAGGCTGCCGAGGTTCGTGAAGGGCTGCGTGCCCCGAAGCTCCATGATGTCGATCTCGCCGCACTGGGGCCACGCCGTTGGACCGAAGTTGTTCCCCAGCATCCAGAAGGCCGGCCACATGCCGTTGCCTGTCGTCACCTTGGCGCGCACCTCGAAGCGGCCGTAGGCCTGCTCGACCTTGCCCTGCGTCTTGAGGCGCGCCGACGTGAAGCCCCCCTGGGCATCCTTGATGACGGTGACAGCCAGGTTACCGTTGCCGTCCATGGCCGCGTTCGCGGCGGCGCTCGTGTAGACCTGGAGCTGCATGAGGCCCCAGCCGCCGCCGCCGAGATCGTAGCCCCAAGACTGCGGATTGGGCTTCGTGCCGGCCGCGTCGTTGAACTCGTCGCTCCACGAGAGCGTCCAGCCCGCCAGCGGATCGGGCCCGTTCGAGGCGTCGGCGACGCTGCCGGCATCGGCCGGGACGCCTGCGGCGCCCCCGATACCCGCTACCCCGGTAGTGCCTGCCGCGGCGGCATCCGACGCGCCTGCCGTCCCTGTCGTGCCCGCCTCGGCCACGGCCGTGTCGCCCGCCACGCCCGTCGAGGCGGCCGCGCCGCCCAAGCCGCCCGCCCCTCCGACGGGCTTGCCACGCGGCGCGCCCGGCGCGCAGCCAAGCGCCGCCGTCGTGAAGCCGAGGGCAAGACGAACGTGCAGACTGCTCGGTTTCATGACCGCGAAGACGTAGGTGACGCCACGGGCCAAGATGCCGCCCGAAGCGCCTGCATCCCTCCAGTGTGACAGTATGACGCCGCGCTGGCCGACATCAGGCGGCCTCCCGCATAACCATCGACCGGAGCGGCCTCGCACGACGGATATGCGGGCCTGATGCTGCCCTCCCCGGCGTCTCAGATCAATCGAGCGGGCGCCCTCCATTTCCTGACGACGACGATGGCGAAGCTGACGACCTCCGCGGTCCTTCTGATCTCGATCTTCGTAAGCGCGGGATGCCTGCGCCCCTCGGCTCGTAACGCGAGCAGTGACGGAGAGGACGGCGGCGGAGCCGCGGGTGCGCGGCCGCCGCCCCCCGCGCTCGACGCGCGCACGCAACGGACGACGCTCGACGCCGGCCGCGACTCGCCCGTGTCGAGCGCCCAGCCCGACGGCGGCGGCGCGCTGCCTCGCTCCGACGGCGGCGAGGCGACGCCTCTCGCGGTGGTCGACACCACGAGCCTCGAGCACAAGATGCTGTTCGGGTACCAGGGCTGGTTCTTGTGCCCGGGCGACGGCGCCCCCACCAACACCTGGGTGCACTGGTTTCGCAATGGGACGCCGTCCACCGCGAACTTGACCGTCGATCTGTGGCCCGACACGTCCGAGCTCGGCGACGACGAGCTCTATGCGACGCAGATGAAGTACCCTGACGGCTCCGCCGCCCGCCTCTACTCGGCCTTCGGCGCGAAGACCGTCGCGCGGCACTTCGCCTGGATGAAGGACAGCGGCATCGACGGCGTCGCCCTGCAGCGTTTTATCGGCGAGGTGCAGGACCCGCGCCTCTTCGCCGCGCGCAATCAGGTGGCCAAGAACGTGCGGGCCGGCGCCGAGGCCAACGGTCGCGTGTTCGTCATCGAGTACGACGTCACGGGGAGCGACGAAGCCCACCTCGTCGCGGAGCTCGAGTCCGACTGGAAGTACATGGTCGACACGCTCGAGGTGACGGCGAGCCCGCGCTACCTCATGGATGGCGGCAAGCCCGTTCTTTATCTCTGGGGGCTGGGCTTCTCGTCGAACACGGCCACGCCCGCCGACGCGCAGGCGCTCATCGATTGGTTCACGATGAGCGCCGAGCCGCAGTATCGCGTAACGCTCGTCGGTGGGATCCCCACGCACTGGCGCACGCTCAACAGCGACTCGATGACCGATCCGGCCTGGGCGGCCGTCTACCGCTCGTTCGACGTGCTGTCGCCGTGGACCGTCGGGCGGTACGTCAACGACGCGGGCGCGGACAGCTACGGCGCGACGTCGCTCGCGCCCGACCTCGCGGCGGCGAAGGCGGCCGGCAAGCGCTACATGCCCGTCGTGTTCCCCGGCTTCTCGTGGCGCAACGTCATGGGCCCAACGGCGGCCCTCAACCAAATTCCCAGGCGCGGGGGCGCCTTCTATTGGCGGCAGGTCTGGAACGCCGTCGGCGCGGGCGCGACCATGCTGAAGACGGCCATGTTCGACGAGGTCGACGAGGGCACCGCCATGTTCAAGCTCGCGCCGTCGTCGGCGACGCTGCCCCTGGGCGCGTCGCTCGTGCCCCTCGACGCCGACGGACAGACGCTCCCGAGCGACTTCTACCTCCGCCTCGGCGGCGCCGCCACGGGGATGCTGCGCGGCGACCTACCCCTGACGGCGACGCCGCCGGTCGTGCCCTGAGGCGCGGGCCGCCGCTCAGCCCGCGACGCACGCGCGGCGATGGACCGAAGGCGCGCTGACGTCGAGCCGAGATTATCTCAGGCCTCGCGAGCGATGATGCGGCGAAGTGCATCGGACAGCTCGTCGACGAGCTGGGCTTGGAGAGCACATGTCTCACGCCCAAACGACGTCCGCGAGCCGGATGACCAGGCTTGCCCGTCGCAGTTGGTACTCCCATCTCACCGCGGCGGGAGGTATTTCTACTCGTCGGACGGACACAGCAAAGGAGCGGACCATGGCCACGAGCGAGGCGAAGCACATTAGGGGGACAAGAGCAGAATGGCGCGCGGCTCGGCTCGAGCTGCTGGCGGCGGAGAAGGAGCACACCAGGCGGGGCGACGAGCTGGCACGACGACGGCAGGAGCTTCCGTGGGTCCGCGTCGACAAGGAGTACCGATTCGACACCGACGAAGGGAGCGCCTCGTTGGCGGACCTCTTCCAAGGGCGTTCGCAGCTCCTCGTGTACCACTTTATGCTCGGGCCGGACTACAAGGCGGGTTGCCCGTCTTGCTCCGCGATCGCGGACGGATTCAACGGATTCGCCGTCCACCTCGCGAACCACGACGTCATGCTCACGGCAGTGTCGCGGGCGTCGCTGGAAAAGGTGCAAGCCTACAAGC
>DASZFV010000321.1:0-9081 GCA_035939455.1 Polyangia bacterium | reverse complement strand
TCGCCGCGATGGAGAGTACGCGGCGGCAGTCGGTGCAGGGCGCCGGCCCCCTCATGGGCCGTCACGGAGATGCGCCGCGCGCGCAGGGCCGGCGCACGCGCGCGGCCGGCCCGCTCCAGCTCTCCCTCGACCGTGATCTCGTCCGAGACGGCGATCCACGCGACCTCGTGTCGCACGCCCGCGCGCAGGCTCGTCTGCCGCACGGGCAGTGCGACGAGCGCCTCGAAGGGGTCGACGCGGTAGATGGTGCCGTCGCCCGTTTCGAGCTCGAACGGCACGGCCGCGCCCGTCGTGCGCGGGAACGACCGATCGCTCGCCCAGGAGGTCGCGACGACCTGCACGCCGGCGGCGCCGCCCGCCTTCAAGCGCAGGGTGGCGCGCACGCGGCCCGTGACCGTCGTGTGGGTCATCGACGGCAGTCTATCACCGTCGTTCGGAACGTCGCGGGAATGCCCAACGCGGGTGGTATGTTGCGCCGTTCGATGTTCGCGCCCGTCGCCTTCTTGCCCGTCGTGCCCACGCTGGCCGCGCTCGTCCTCGGCCCGGGACCGGCCGAGGTTCCGGCGCCCGTGGCCGAATCGTTTGGCGTCATGGGCACCGAGGCGACGGTGACGATCTGGACGGCGGACGCGCCGCGCGCCAAGAAGGCCTTCGTGGACGCGCGCGCCGAGCTCGAGCGCATCGAACGTCTCATGACGGACTGGAAGCGACCGGAGTGGACGCCGAGCGACGTCGTGCGCATCAACGAGGCCGCCGGCAAGCGCGCCGTCAAGGTGGACGCGGAGACGCTCGCCGTGATCGAGGAGGCGCTGGACATGTCGCGCCGCTCCGAGGGCGCCTTCGACATCACCTTCGCGGCCATGAAGGGGATCTGGAAGTTCGACGAGGATCTCGACGCCAAGGTCCCGCCCGCGGCCGAGATCGAACGCCGGCGCAAGCTCATCGACTGGCGCGGCGTCCTCGTCGACCGCGCTGCGCGCACCGTCAAGCTCCGCCGCGCCCAGATGCGCATCGGCCTCGGCGGCATCGCGAAGGGGTACGCCGTCGACCGTTGCGCGGACGTGCTGCGCCGCGACGGTTTCGCGGACTTCATGGTCCAGGTGGGCGGCGATCTCTTCGTGGCCGGACAAAAGGGCGCGGCGAGCTGGATGGTGGGCGTACGCGATCCGCGCGGCGGTCCGCGTGACATCATCGGCCGCATGCCCATCAAGGACCACGCCTTCTCGACGGCCGGCGACTACGAGCGGGCGTTCGTGCTCGCGGGGCGGAGGTATCATCACATCATAGATCCGAAGACCGGTTACCCCGCGACGGCCTCGCGCGAGGTCACGATCTACGCACCCACGGCCTTCCTCGCGGACGCGCTCGACGACGCCGTCTTCATCCTCGGGCCCAAGAAGGGCCTCGCGCTCGTCGACGGCTTCCCCGATTGCGGGGCGCTCATCGTCGACGCCGACAACCAGGTGTGGACGTCCAAGGTGCTGGAGGGCAAGCTCCAGCGAACGGCGGCCCCCACGGACGGCATCTGAAGGCAGCCATGGCGCAAGAGCGCGAACAGTCGGCGGACGTCGCGATAGTTGGCGGCGGCATCATGGGCTGCGCGGTCGCGCTGCGTCTGGCGGCGCGCGGCCTGGCCGTCACCGTCATCGAGCGCGGCATCCCCGGCGCCGAAGCCTCGAGCGCCGCGGCGGGCATCCTCGGTCCGCAGATGGAGGCCGAGGCGCCTGGGCCGCTGCTCGACCTCGGCCTGCGCAGCCGGGCGCTCTACCCGGCGCTGGCCGCCGAGCTGCGCGACGTCACCGGCATCGACATCGGCTACGTCAAGTCGGGGGTGCTGGCCCTCGCGCTCGACGGCGCGGGCGCCGTCGAGCTCACGGCGCGGCGCGCCTGGCAGATGGCGCGCGGCCTGCGCGTCGAGTCGTTGTCGACCGACGCGCTGCTCGACCTCGAGCCCAACGTCGGCCCCGAGGTGCGGGCCGCGCTGCGCTTCACCGACGACGCGCAGGTCAACGCGCGCGAGCTCGCGCGCGCGTTCTCGCAGGCCGCGGCCCTCGCGGGCGCGCGCTTCCTCCAGGGCCGCTACGTGCGCCGCATCGTCGTGCGCGGCGGCGTCGCCCGGGGCGTGGAGCTCGACGGCGAGGCGCTCGCCGCCGAGGCCGTCGTCGTCGCCGCGGGGAGCTGGTCCGGCCTCGTCGAGGGCGCCGGCGTGCCGGCGTCCGTCGTCCGTCCCGCGCGCGGCCAGCTCGCGTCGATCGAGACGCGCCCGCCGCTGTTCCGGCACGTCCTGGCCGTCCACGGGCGCGGGTACCTCGTGCCCCGACGTGACGGCACCGTGCTCGCCGGCAGCACCGTCGAGATGGCCGGCTTTCGCAAGGAGGTCACCGTGGGCGGCCTCGCCGAGATCCTGGGTCTCGCGCGCACGCTCGTGCCCGCCCTGGCCGACGCGCCCGTCACGGGGAGCTGGTCGAACTTCCGTCCCTACACCGAGGACCACCTGCCCGTGCTGGGGCAGACGCCCGTGCGCGGGCTCGTGCTCGCGACCGGACACTTTCGCAACGGCATCCTCCTCGCGCCCGTCACCGCCGAGGCCATCGCCGAGCTCGTCGCCACAGGCGCGAGCGCGCTCGACCTCGCGCCGTTCTCGGTGACCCGCTTCGGCCGCGTTGTCTGACGGCCGCGCTGGGCTTCTTCGGGTGGGCGCGTTCGAGCGGCGCCGTCAGTCGCCCCGCTCGTCCCCGGCGTCGGTGAGATCCGCGGTCGTCACGGCGCGCGTGCCGTAGCGGGTGTTGATGGCGTCGAGCGCGCGGTTGAGCGCGTCACGCGGCGAGGGCGCCAGCTCGAGCAGCGACGTCTGCGCGGCCTGCTGTGGCTCGAGCCCGTGCGCCGAGACGCCCGTGAGCCGCACGGCATGCGCCGGCAGGTTTCTGTCCAGCAGGTCGGCGGCGGCTCGATAGAGGCTTTGGCCGTCGTCGGTCGGCGCGTCGAACGTCGCCTGGCGGGTCACGAGCGTGAAGTCGGCGAGCTTGAGCTTGAGCTGGACGCCGCGCGCGCGCACGCCGGCGCGCCGCAGCCGGCGCCCGACGCGCAGCGCCTGCGCGTGCAGGTGCAGCCGCAGCGCCTCGGCGCCCTCGAGATCGGTCTCGAAGGTGTCCTCGGCGCCAATGCTCTTGGCCTCGCGGTCGGCCACGACGCCGCGCGGATCGACGCCCCGGCTCAAGGCCGCGAGGTGGGCGCCCGCGGCGGCGCCCAGCTTGCGTTGGAGGTAGCCGGGCTCGGCGCGCGCGAGATGGCCGATCGTCGCGAAGCCGAGGAGCTTGAGCCGCGCCTCGGTCTTGGGGCCGACGCCCCACAGCCGGCCGATGCCGAGCGGGGCGAGAAACGCCGCGCTCGTGCCGGGAGGGACCTCGCGCTGGCCGTTCGGCTTCGCGAGGTCGGACGCGATCTTCGCGACGAACTTCACGGCGGCGATGCCGGCCGAGGAGGGCAGGGCGAGCTCCTCGGCGATGCGCCGCCGCAGCAGGGCGGCGATCTCGGCCGCCGTGCCGTAGAGCCGCGCCGAGGCCGTGACGTCGAGGAAGGCCTCATCGAGCGACAGCGCCTCCACGAGCGGCGTCACGGAGTGGAGGACGTCGAAGACGCGCTCGCTCGCGGCGGCGTAGGCCCGCATACGCGGCGGCACGACGATGGCGTCCGGCGCGAGGCGCAGCGCGCGCGCCATGGGCATGGCGCTCCGCACGCCGAAGGGCCGCACCTCGTACGACGCCGCGAGGACGACGCCTCGTCCCGCGTGCCCGCCCACGATGACGGGCCGCCCGCGCAGCTTAGGGTCGTCACGCTGCTCGACGGACGCGTAGAACGCGTCCATATCGAGGTGAATGATGGCGCGGGGCTTCGCGCCGCCGGCACCGTCGTCGCCGCCGGCGGCGGCACGCTCACTCCTCCGAGGAACCTTTCTTGTCGCCGCCACCCTTGTCGCCCTCGTCCTCGTCCTCGTCCTCGGAGTGCTTTTTCTTTTTCTTGTGCTTCTTGGGCGGGGGGGCCTCCTCGGCGGCAGGCTCCTCGCTCCTCGATGAGGCGCCGGGGACGACGCCGCCAAAGATGTAAGCGGCGCCGATGTTGAAGCCGATGTACTGATCGATGGCGCCGCCCGCGACCTGGTTGACCTGCGTGCCGTCGGGGAGGAAGTCGCAACCCTGGGCACACTTGGCCGGCGACGAGTTCATGGCGTAGAAGTACCGCCGCAGGTTGACGCCGACGCGCGCCTCGATCGACGGCGTGACATGATATCCGAGCGTCGCATCGACATCGATGCCGGCCACGGCGAGGTACGGGAAGAAGCCCTGGACTTGGACCATTCCGTTGTTGATCACAGGCCCCGTCGAGATCTGTCCGGCCTTGTTGAGAATATAGCGATAGGCGCCGCCCAGGCCCAGCGTCACGCCCGAAGGCAGCTCGAAGCGCCCCACGACGCCGCCGCGGACGTAACGGTAGATCGTGTCCGGGATGTTGAGGTTGGCGCGGATATCGGTCGCCGCGGGGCCGTCGCGGAACGAGAAGGCGTGCTCGCCGCCGCCCGCGGTCACCGCGAGCTCGTGACCGCCCGCCAGGACGAAGCGGAAGCGCCCGCCGACGTAGTAGTCGTGGACGATGGTGCCGAAGGTGGCGCCCATGGGGAAGGTGGTGCTCGTGGGCACGGTCGAGGTCACGCCGAACGCCTGCTCGATGTTGGCCTCGAGCCCGATGTTCGCCGCGACGCCCCCGACAGCGAACGCCCCCGGGAACAGGAGCAGCGAGACGACGGCCGCAGGCCCCAGCGCCAGCTTGTACTGGCGCAGCGTCCCGTAGACGTCCTGGTTGTACGAGAGACTCCGGCTGAAGCCGCCGAAGCCGATGCCGATGTCCAGGGCGCGCGGACCCACGGCGGCCGCTTCGCCCTCGGGCTCGCTCGGCGCCTTCTTGGCGACGGTCTCCTCCGGCCCGCCGCTCGAGCTCGCGGGAGGTGCCTCTTCGCTCTCGGCCTCCTTGCCCTTCTTGCCCTTGCTCTCGGCCTTGGTCGACTTGTCCTTGTCGCCCTTGTCGCCCTCGTCGCCACCCTCGGTCGCGCCACCCTCGTCCTTGTCGTCCTCCGCGACCTCCGGCTCGGGCGCCGGAGCCTGCGGTTTCTTGGCGCCCGCCGGCGCGTGTCCGCGGTCGACCGCCGAGCCGAGGCGCCGCCCGAAGCCGTCGCGCACCTCGGCGGCGATCTTCCTCGGGTTCGCGCCCGCGAAGGAGCCCTCGCCGGTCACAGAACCGTCGGAGCCCGTGCGCACCGTGAGCTTGGCCTTCTTCTTCCCGACCTCGCCCGTGACGAATGCGGAGATCGCCAGCTCCTTGGCGACCGCCTTGAACCCGTCGTTGGCGTCGAGCTCCGCCCCGGCGCTCTTGGCCGCGGCGTCGATCTCGCGGGAGCCGACGACCTCGTAGCCGCCGCCCTTGAGCGCGTGCATGACGGCCTTGCGGATGACGGCCTCCTGAGGTCCGTCGAACTTCGGGACGCCCACCCGCTTTTTTTCGGCCGCGGCCGACCCCGACCAACCCACCGCGACCACCGCGAGCACTGCCAGAACGATTCGTAAACGCGTCGACGATGCGGCTCTTCTCATTGGCTCAGAGGCTCCCGGGTCGGTTGTGGTCGAGACGGGTGACTATTGGTTCGCGAGCGCGGTGGCAAATTGCTTGAAGCACATCAAATCGGCTGCGCTAATGGCACTCATCCCGAAGGGCATCTGAAGACCGCCGGGAGAGCAAATGGCTCCCTGGAGCTTCTGCAAGAAGATGCCGTCGCCGTTGGGATCGCTCTTTTTGATGTACGGCACGTTCATGAAGGCGGGATCCTTCGCACAGATAGACGGAAGCGCGCCACCGCCCTTGGGGATTACGCCCACCAAGTTCGCCGTCCAGTTGCCGACCATGCTGAACGCTGCAGACGTGCCCGACGCATCGTGGCAGGCGGCGTTGGTGCACATATCCTTCGACACGAGCGGCGTGACGTCGCAACCCGGCGTCGGTCCTGTACCGGCCATCCCGGTGGTACCGGCCATGCCCGTACCGGCAGCTCCGCTTCCGGCCATGCCGCTGCTTCCGGCCCCGCCGGTCGGGAACGCCGAGGGATCGAGCGAGCCGGCACAGCCAGCCCAAGAAGACATGGTGAGCAAGGTCAGGCCAAGAGCCCCTGCGGCCCAAAGGCCTTTGAAAGAGCGGCCGACGGAAACTGCGCGCGTCATTGGTCCCTCCGGTTCCGTCGGATACCACAGAAGCCCGACGGGGCGAAAGAAGTTCTGGGAAAAAAGAAAGGCTACTGGCGATCCGGCTCGTTGTCGTTTTGGCTCAGTTCAATCAGAAAGAATCAGGAGGTTCCGCCGCGGCTGCGAAAGGACCATATGAGGGAACGACGCTCGACGTCGAAGAGTCAGGCACACGTTCCCGGAATCAAGGGCCTGTCATCCCCCGCGTGTCGAGCAGCCTCTCGAGCTCCTCGGCAGGGAGGACCTGCTTTTCTAGGCAGAGCTGGCGCACGGTCTTGCCCGTGGCGGCGGCCTCGCGGGCGATGGCGGCCGCGGCGTCGTAGCCGATGCGCGGGTTGAGCGCCGTGACCAGCGCGAGGCTCTGCTCGACGAGGGTGGCGGCGCGCTCCTCGTTGGCCGCGAGGCCTTCGACGCACCGCGAGGCAAACAGCGCGCAGGCATTCGAGAGCACGGCCACGGCTGAAAGGAAATTATAGGCCATGACGGGGATCATGACGTTGAGCTCGAAGTTCCCCGCGGCGCCACCCCAGGCGATCGAGGCGTCGTGGCCGAGGACCTGCGCGCAGACCATGAGCAGCATCTCGGACATCACCGGGTTGACCTTCCCGGGCATGATCGAGCTACCGGGCTGCAGGTCGGGGATGTGCAGCTCGCCGATGGCGCCGCGCGGACCCGAGCCGAGCCAGCGGATGTCGTTCGCGATCTTCGTGAGGCTCACGGCGGCGGCGCGCAGCGCCCCGGACGACTCCACGAGCCCATCGCGCGCCGCGAGCGCCTCGAACAGGTTGGGCGCCTGCGTGAACCGAAGCCCGCTCTCGGCAGCGAGGATCGCGATCACGCGCGGCGCGAAGCCCGGCTCGGCGCCGAGGCCGGTGCCCACGGCGGTGCCGCCGAGCGGCAGCTCGTCGAGGGCGGCGCGCGTCCCCGCGATGCGCCGGACGGTGTTCGTCACCATGCGCGCGTAACCGGAGAACTCCTGCCCGAGGCGAATGGGCACGGCGTCCATGAGGTGCGTGCGACCGAGCTTCACGATCGGATCGAAGGCCTTGGCCTTGTCGAGCAGCGCGCGCTCAAGCACGCGCAGCGCGGGCAACAGGTCGCGCTCGACCGCCTCGGCGGCTGCGACGTGCACGGCCGTCGGGAACACATCGTTCGAGGACTGGCCCTTGTTGACGTGATCGTTCGGGTGCACGGGCGTCTTCGTGCCGAGGCGTCCGCCCAGCAGCTGGATGGCGCGGTTCGCGATGACCTCGTTGGCGTTCATGTTGCTCGACGTGCCCGATCCGGTCTGGAAGATGTCGACGGGAAACTGCGCGTCGTGCTGGCCGGTCGCGACCTCGTGCGCAGCTTGGATGATGGCGTCCGCGAGGCGCGGCTCGAGCACACCCGACTGCCGGTTCACCTGGGCGGCCGCCTTCTTGACGAGCGCGAGCGCGCGGATGAGGCGGCGGGGCAGGCGCAGCCCGCTCACGGGGAAGTTGCCGACGGCGCGCTGGGTCTGCGCGCCCCACAGCGCCTCGACGGGCACCTGCACGTCGCCCAGCGAATCGGTCTCCTTCCGGGTCGCGCCGGCCATCACGATCGTCTATCGCTCATTCGTCTACGAACAACGCGTCCTCGGTCATGTCCTGGGCGCCAGCCTCGAGGCGCGCGCCCGAGAGCTCAGCGGTCGTCTTGCGCAGGCGCTCAGCGAGCACCTGCGTGAAGGCCCAGAGCAGCTTCACGGAGAGCTGTGGCTCCTTGCGGATGATCTCGTAGAAGTCGCGCCGCTTGAGGCCGAGCAGGCGCGAGCGCTCCTCGGCGGTCGCGCTGGCCGAGCGCGGCTGCCGCCGGTCGACGAGCGCCATCTCCCCGATGTGCGCGCCGGGCGCGAGGTGCGTGATGAACGCGTCGTTCTTGTGCAGCCGGATCTTGCCACGCAGGAGGATGAACATCTCGTCGCCGGGCGTGCCCTCCTTGATGATCTCATCGCCCGGGGCGAACTCGCGCACGGTCGTGACGTTGAGGACGCGCAGGATCTCCTTGTAGATGAGGTGCCGGAAGAGCGGCATGCGGCGCAGGACGTCGACCTTCCGCGCGAGCTCCTCGGCGCGATCGGCGACGACGGCGCCCTCGACGCGCACGACGATGGCCGTGATGTTGTCGTGGCCGCCGCCGGCGTTGGCGTGCTCGACGAGCCTCTGCGGCAGGTGCTCGAGGTCCTCGGTCTTGAGGAAGTCGAGGATCTGCTGCTCGGTGAGGTACGCGTGCAGGCCGTCCGAGCAGAGAAGGAACTGGTCGCCCGGAAGGAGCTCGAAGTCGAGCGTGTCGCCCTGGACGTTCTCGTACACGCCGACGGCGCGCGTGACGGCGTTCTTGTAGGCCTTGTAAGGCGAATCGTCGAGGTTCTCCTTCGTGATGCGCCCCCGCCGGATGAGCTCGTTGATGAGCGAGTGATCCTCGGTGAGCTGCACCACCTGTCCGGCGCGCACCATGTAGACGCGGCTGTCGCCGACGTGCGCAATGAACCCGCGGTCGCCCGCGATGAGGAGTGCCGACGTCGTCGTGCCCATGCCGCGCTTCTCGGGCTCGGCCTTGCCGCGCTCGTAGATGGTGTGCCCCGCCGTCTGCACGGCGTGCTCCATGAGCGTGAGGATCTCCTGCGGCCGCACCGACGTGGGGTCGCGCGCGTAGCGATCGACGACGTCGCGACCGGCCTCGACGAAGTTCCGGAACTCGTGTACCGCCAGGTGCGACGCGACCTCGCCCGAAGCGTGCCCACCCATGCCGTCGGCCACGATGAAGAGCGAGAGCTTCT
>DASZFV010000320.1:0-2582 GCA_035939455.1 Polyangia bacterium | reverse complement strand
CCGCTCGCCCGCTCCCAGAGCACCGTCGTCTCGCGCTGGTTGGTGATGCCGATGGCCGCGAGCCGCTCGGCGTCCCGTGTGACGAGCGCCTCGCCGATCGCGCCGGTCACCGAGGCCCAGATGGCCTCGGGGTCGTGCTCGACCTCGCCGGGACGGGGATAGATCTGCGGGAGCTCGCGGTACGCGCGCGCCCGCACCGTGAGCTTCTGATCGACGACCAGCACCGTCGTGCCCGTCGTCCCTTGATCGATCGCGAGGATGAGATCTTTCACGCGGGCGGCGAGGTTAGCACCGTTTCTTCGTTGCGAAGGCCGGGTTTGACGCTCCGCCGCGCGGTCGAGGTTGGTCGTATCAGCGCGCGCCCGCGGTGTTTAGAAACGGGCCGACGAACCGCGTGGCGGCCTCGACGACCTCGGCGCTGTCGACGTCGAGGCCGACGACGTGGAACGAGCGCTCGAGCCACAGCCGCTCGATGAGGGGGGAGCCGAGGCTGCCGGTGAGCTCGAGCGAGTCTTCCATGGGCACGACGTGGTCGTGGCGCGCGTGCACGACCAGCGTGGGCGTCCGGACCGACGGCAGATCGGCGCGCACGACGTCCATGAGCGCGAAGAGCTGTTGCAGCGCCGCGATAGGGAAGGCGGGCAGCCCCGGGTTACCGTGACGCAGCTCGGGGATCGAGATGTCGGAGCCGTTGGGCTTCGGGATGCTCGCGGCGGACCAGCGTCCGAAGTCGATGGGCAGCCGGCCGAGCGCGCGGATCGCGCCCACCTGGAAACGGCGCAGCCGGAGCGGCGTGCCCATGACGACGAGCGCGGCGACTCGTTCGGGATAGAGGCGGGCCAGTCGCAGCGCGAGCAGCGCACCCATCGAGAAGCCGCAGATCGCGATCGGGCGGCCCCCCGTGCGGGTCATGAGAGCGTCGAACGCGCGCTCGGCCGAGGCGAGCCAGTCGGGCCAGGTCGCGCGCGCGAGCTCCCTCAGCGTCGCGCCGTGGCCGGCGAGCATGGGCGCCTCGACCGAGCAGCCAGCGCGCCCGAACGCCTCGGCGAATGGCCGCACCTCGAACGGCGTGCCGGTGATGCCGTGCAGGCACAACACGCCCCGGCCGTCGCCCGCGATGGACAGCGGCGACTTGTCGAAGGATTGGGACGCTTGTTTCTCGTTTTCCAGTTTGAGGTATGATCTAAGTAGCTAACTTTACATACATAATCTACGAAGTGGCCAACTTAGTTGATGATGACATGCAAGCGGGTTGGCGTTTTCAACGGTGGACCCGACCGACTCCGCACAGCATCTCGCCCGCGAAGTAGCGCGTCCCGGGCGGGTCGGTGATGCGCTTGGGGCGCAGGAACGAGTTCAGGATCTGCGCGTGGTCGCCGCGCCGGAGGGCGGGCAGCGCGGGATCCACGAAGCTGTGGCGCACCTGGCCGTCGCGCGCCTCAACGAAGCCCAGGCGGCCGTCCTCGTCGACGCTCTCGACGATGCCCGCGTGGTCGGCGCAGTCGACGACGGGCCCGGTGCCTTGCGTGTCGAAGAAGAGCACGTCGCCCGGCTGCGCTTCGGCCGGTGCGATCACCTCGTGAGACGTGCGCACGTAGCCCCACAGCGCGCCCACGCTGCCGTCGGTGCCGAAGCGGAGACCGGCTTGGTGAAGCGCGCGCTCGACGAGCGCCGCGCTCTCGTCCCCACGCGCGCGGCGGCTCGGGTGGCGCGCGCCGTGGCTGTCGAACCGCGAGGCGCGGATCACCGACGCCGGCAAGCGTCGTGTGCTCGTCGGCGTCGCGCAGCCGAGGACACAGAGGCCGAGCACCGCGGCCGTCGCGAAGAAGGCTTCGACGAGGCCGGGGCGTCGCCGTTCACCGGGGAGCTGGAGGGCCATGGAGGCGATTATATTACATGTAGGATATATGTCCACATTTGGCCAGCTCAATGCGGAATCGAATCCAGCCGTTATGATTGACGCCATGAGAGACGTCGTCATCGTCAGCGGCGCGCGGACGCCGATCGGGTCATTCCAGGGCAGCCTCGCGAGCGTCTCGGCGCCCAAGCTGGGGTCGGTGGCCATCCGCGCCGCGCTCGAACGGGCGGGCGCGCCGGGCGACGCGGTCGGCGAGGTGTACATGGGCTGCGTGCTGCCGGCCGGGCAAGGGCAGGCGCCGGCGCGCCAGGCGTCAATCGGCGCGGGCGTGCCGGCGTCCGTGGGCGCCGTCACGATCAACAAGGTCTGCGGCTCCGGGCTCAAGGCGGTCGTGCTCGGCGGCAACGCCATCGCGACGGGTGAGCACGATGTCGTCGTCGCCGGCGGCATGGAGTCGATGACGAACGCGCCGTACCTGCTGCCGAAGGCGCGCGAGGGCTTGCGCCTCGGTCATGCGCAGGTGATCGACTCGCTGATTCAGGATGGTCTGTGGGACGCGTACAAGAACGTCCACATGGGCGAGTGCGGCGAGCTGTGCGCGAAGGAGAAGGGCATCTCGCGGCAGGATCAGGACGCCTTCGCGGCCGAGTCGTATCGGCGCGCGCTCGCCGCGCAAAAGGCAGGCAAGCTCAAGGGCGAGATCGTGGGCGTCGAGATCGCGCAG
>DASZFV010000319.1:0-7076 GCA_035939455.1 Polyangia bacterium | reverse complement strand
CGGTGCTCGTGCGCGGCGGCGCCATCATCCCGCACCAGCCCCTCGTGCAGTCGACGAGCGAGACGCCGAAAGGTCCGCTCGAGCTGCGCGTCTATCCGGGCGCCGATTGCCGCGGCTCGCTGTACCTCGACGACGGCGCCTCGTTCAAATACCAGAAGGGCGAGTACCTGCGCCTCGGCTTCTCGTGTCAGCAAGACGGGGAGGCCGGGAAATCGATCAGCGTGAAGACCAGCGCCGCCGAGGGCTCATACACGCCCTGGTTCCAGTCGCTCGCCATCGTCGTTCATGGCGCCCCCTCGGCGCCGAGACAGGTCACCGCAGGCGGCGAGCCGTCGCGCAACTTCCGCTACGACAAGGCCAAGAAGACGGTCACCGTGACGGTGCCGTACGCCAAGGGCGGTCAGGTCGTCACGGTCGGTTACTGAAAACCCGCGAAATGCCCGTATGATGCACGCGTGCGTGCGGTCTCGTTGCGCGGGTCGGGCCCCCCCGGCCCGCGGGCCGGAACCCGGGCGGGCCTCGCGAGCGCGGCCGCCCTGGCCCTCGCGTTCGCGAGCGGACGGGCCGCGCACGCCGCGCCGCCCGCCCCGGCGCCCGAGCTCACGCTGACCTGGCAGGCTCCCGAGGACTGCCCGTCGGCGGCCGAGGTGCAGCGACAATTCGTGCGGCTCCTCGGTGGCCCTGGGCGCACGCCTTCGCCCAAGCACGTGCAGGCCGTGGCCACCGTGCGGCGGATCGCGCTCGACACCTGGGCCGTTCGCCTCGAGACGGAGGTCGGCGGCGCGCCCGGACAGCGTACGCTCGAGGGTGATTCCTGCTGGACGGTCGCTTCGGGGGCAGCGCTCATCCTCGCGCTCACGATCGATCCGGCGGCCGCCAGTCGCGCCGCGCTCACGCCGCCCGAGGCGCCGCCCCGGCCGCCGCCGCCCGTGGTGCTCGTCGCGCCCACGGTCGCCGCTCCCCGGAGGGCGAGGTGGCGCCCTTTCGCGCGCGTCTTCTCCGGCGTCGTCGTCGGCCCTTTGCCCCAGGCCGCGCTCGTGGGCGGCCTGGCCGTGGGCGTGGGGCGCGCGCACCTTGCCGCGGAGCTCGCGGCGTGGGCAACGCAGCAGCGGCGCGCGCTGGCCGCCGACGTGCCGGGAGCGGGAGGCGACTTTCGCTCCCTGGCGGCGGCCGCGCGCGGATGTGGGGGCCTCGAGGGACGCCCCGTCGGCGTGCGGTTCTGTCTCGGCCTCGAGCTCGAGCGGATCAGCGCCCACGGCTTCGGCGTCGACGCGCCGGGCACGGGTCAAGCGCTCCTGACGGCGGGCGAGGCGGGCGCGGCGCTGACGGTACCCGTCGGCGCCCGCTTCGAGGCCGCGCTCGGCGTGACCGCCGCGGGACGTCCCTACCATCCGAGATTCGTGCTCGACAACGTGGGCCGCGTCTTCGCCGTGTCGGCCTTCAGCGCCCAAGCGGAGTTGGGATTGACTGCACACTTTTGAGGCGGCGCGTGCGGCTCACCCGGGGCGCGCCTACGGCGCGATGAGCGTGCTCCACGTCGCCCAGATGGCGGTCTTGAACGCGCCGCCGCCGTCTGTGTGCATCTGATTGGGCGGTCGGCATCGGACGACGGGATAGGCCGCCGGACAGCCCGTGAATCTGTTGCACGCGCAGCCCGCGCACGGCGTCTCCCACGGCACCATGTCCGCGCCCTTACAGCCGTTGATCTGGAGAATGAGATTCATCGCGGCGTCCGACCCCGTCGGTCCCGTGGCCGGGTTCGTCGTGTCGTCGCCGCCCGTGAGCAGCAGGGCCGCCATCGGAATGTTGGAGCCAGGCGGCCGGTCGAGGCGCAATCCTCCCGCCGCCGTCGAGATGCCGCGGATGACGCCGCCGCGCGCGAAGCCGAGCGTGTACGCCTCCCAGGCGCCGCTGCTGTAGCCGCCCACGAAGACCTTGCCCTTGTCGACGCAAAACTTCGCTTCGACCTCCTTCAGGATCGCGTCGAAGTACGGCAGGTCGGGCGTGTTGGCGCCGCCGTCGTAGAAGCACGCGCCGCCACCTTGCGGCCAGACGTAGCTGAGGCCGATCTGGATCGCCTTCGTGTTGTTCCCGGGGAGGACGGCGAAGGCGCCATTGCCGTTGGTGACGAGAGCTCCGCCGCAGCCACCGCCCCCGAACATCAGCGCGTACGCGATCGACGGATCGTACCCAGTCGGCAGGTCCAGGTAATAGTCGCGGTTGGTCCAGCTGGCGCCGCTCGTCGCCGGCTTCACCGCCGGATCGACGCCGGTGACGACGATGCTGTGATGGACGTACTTCCCCGGGGTCTCGCCCGCGGGTAGCGCGCTGCCACAGCCCTCGCTCATGCCGGTCGGTCCCTTGCCCCCGACCGCGGCGGCGGTGCCCGACCCACCGGCGCCCGTGCCGTCCGCTGTTCCCGTCGCGCCAGCGTCCGTCGCGCCAGCGTCCGTCGCGCCAGCGGCGCCTGGTCCTCCGCCCGCCGTTCCCGTCGCGCCGTCGCCCGCAGCGCCGCTTCCGCCCGCGGCACCCGCGCGGTCTCCCGCGCCGCCGGTCGCGCTCGCGCCAGCCAAGCCGGTCGTGCCCATGCCGGCGGCGCCTGCTCCGCTGCCCCGGACCGCGGAGCCGCCGTCGCACGCAGCCGCGATCCAGACACCAACCGCGAGCAGAGAGATGGACGAACTGCGTCGCATTCCCGTGAGACCTCCTCGGGCGAAGACAGGTCAATTGTAATTGAGATCGCCCTCCCGACCGTGCGCTGGCGACTCCGCGTTTGCACCTCGCGCGGAATCGAGCCCGCTCGCCGGGCCACTGTTGCCGCCACCAGGCAAGTTCTACCCGGCCGTTCGTTTGGCCCGGTGGGTCAATGTGGCCAGCTCAGCGGCCCCACATGTCGTTGGTCCTGAGCATCGGCCTTGCAGAGGTAACTCCCGCACAAACGACGCAAAGGGACATTTGCGTGGAGAAAAATGACATCTGCGTGTCGAAACACCTCCGGGGAGGGAAGGAACAAAATGAGCTTCGATCGGCGTGACGTGAAAATGAACCTGGCGCGGCTGTTTCGGGTTTGCCTATTGTTTTCGGCGCTGGTGGCTGCCTCGAGCTGCGGCGCGAGTTCGAGCGCCGACGGGCTCGCGCCGGTCGCGAACGGCGTCAGCGCCTGCGTGCCTCGGAGTTAGGCGCGGCCGCGGGTTCGGGCGGGCGTGGGACTGAGGTATGCTCAGTCATGAGCTGCAGCATGCGTTCGGGCGCATGAAGACGAAGGTCGGCGCGACGACGATTTCCCACGACGGCGGCAAGCGGCCGCTCGGGAACCGTCACCGGCTGATCGTATGGGCGAACGGGGCCATCCAGCCGTGGTTTCTGCCGGCGGCCGGCAGTCTCACGGTCGGGCGCGCGGAGGACGCGGACATCCGCGTCGCGTCGGCGGCGGTCTCTCGCGAGCACGCGCGCATCCACGTCAGCGGCGCGACAGTCACGATCGAGGATCTGGACAGCCGGAACAGCACCCGCCTCAACGGCGAGCGGATCGCGGGACGCGTCGCGCTCGGCTACGGCGACATCGTCTCGTTCGGCGATGCGACGGCGATCCTCGAGGCGCAACCCGACGATACCTCGATCGATCTCGACGTCGACGAGGAGGTGTCGCCCGAAGGCGTGACGTTGGACCTCGGCGACCGGACGATCGCGCTCGCCGATCCCATCATGCTCAACACGTTCACGCAGATCCGGCGTCTCGCGCAAAGCCCGCTGCCCGTGCTCATCGTCGGGGAGACGGGCGCGGGCAAGGATCTCGCCGCGGCCGCGATGCATGTCTGGTCCAAGCGCGGCAACGGGCCCTCCGTGAGCATCAACTGCGCCTCGTTGCCCGAGTCCCTCGTGGAGAGCGAGCTCTTTGGTCACGAACGCGGCGCGTTCTCGGGCGCCGACCGCGAGAAGGTCGGTCTGCTCGAGGCCGCGAGCGGCGGGACCTTGTTCCTGGACGAGATCGGCGATCTGCCGCCGGTGATCCAGCCCAAGCTCCTGCGCGCGCTCGAGAGCCAGAAGATCATGCGCCTCGGCTCGGTGCGCGAGCGCGCCATCGACGTTCGCATCGTCACCGCGACGAATCGGGATCTGGAAGCCGCCGTGACGAAGGGGCTGTTCAGGTTGGATCTCTACTACCGGATCAGCGCGGCGGTGGTCTATCTGCCCCCCTTGCGCGCGCGGCTTCGGGAGGTGCCCTTGCTCGCGCGGCGCTTTTTGGACGACGCCTGTCGTGCGCTCGAGCGTTCGAGCCCGGCGATCGTCGAGGGCGCCATGCAAAGACTGCTCGCGCACGATTGGCCCGGCAATGTGCGCGAGCTCAAGAATCTCATGGGCTATCTGGCCGTGCTCGCGGGAGATCCCGTGACGGCCGAGGACGTTTCCGCGGCGCTCACGAAGGGCGCGCCAGCGGCGTCCAACCCGGGCGCCGTGAGGACCGCGACCTTCGATTCGCCCGAGGATCCTCCGCTGCGCGTCGTCAAGGAGGCGCTCGAGCGCCAGGCGATCGAGGCCGCGCTCGCGGCCACGGCCGGCAACAAGACCCGTGCCGCGCAGAGGCTCGGGATGCCGCTGCGAACCTTCACCTCGAAGTTGAAGCGCTACGGTTTGCCGCGCCGCGAATGAACTCCCGGCCGCGGCCGGCTGCCTCGCCCACGGGCCGACCCCATGGGCGGACGACGAAAGGTGAGCTGTTTTGGCCGACGGGCGGTACTCACGCGATATGTGTGCGTGTGAACGGCGTCCGCGTATGCGAAGGTTCCTGACCGGCCGCTTTGCCTTCGTTCTGTTTGTCGCCTTCGGCGGGCCTGCCTGCACCGCGGGCGGCGGGGGAGGGCGCGCGAGCGCCGGCGCAGGGGGGACGACGACGCCGAGCGGCGCCGCGGGCGCGCACGGATACGGCGACGGCGGCGACAGCGCGGGATCGGCCGCCGGTATGGGAGGCGCCGCTGGCGAGCCGTCCGCCGACGCGGGTGGTGCCGGCGCGCCGGACGCCGTCGGCGAGCCCGCGCCAGAGGCGGGCACCGATTCGCGGGGCGAGGCGGGCGCTGGCACGGACGCGGCGGGTGGGGCGGTCACACACCGGCTCCTGAGCTCCGTCTCGGACAAGGGCATTCTGGCCATCGTGGCCGCGGACGGGCACATCGAATGGCAGTACGACGTGCTGCCCCTCGGCGGCGAGGCGAACGACGCGTGGCTCTTGGCGAACGGAGACGTCGCGTTCGCGTACGTGAAAGGGGCGCAGGAGCTCACGCCCGCCAAGAACGTCGTCTGGAAGTACGCGGCGCCCGCGGGCTCGGAGGTGCACACGTGCCAGCCGTTGCCGAACGGCAACTTCCTCATCGGCGAGGCGCACGACGGCGGCGTCGGTTACCTGCGCGAGCTCGACGGCACGGGCAAGGTTCAGTCGAGCGTCACCATCAACGTCGGGGGAGGGCTCGCCCCGCACTCACAATGGAGAGAGGTGCGCAAGACGCCGCAGGGCACGTATCTGGTCACGTACCTCCAGCTCAACAAGGCGATGGAGTTCGACGCCAGCGGGAACAAGCTGCGCGAGTTTGCGTGCGGCCAGTTCGTCGCGATCCGCCTGCCCGGCGGCAACACGCTGGTCTCGTGCGGCGACGATCACCGCGTCATCGAGGTCGATCCGCAGGACAAGATCGTCTGGCAGGTCGGCGAGAACGAGATCCCGGGGAACACGCTCGGTTTCGCGGCCGGGCTGCAGCGTCTCCCCAACGGGAACACGATCATTTGCAACTGGCCGGGCCACACGGGGCTCGCGACGCCTCCGCCCCAGGCCTTCGAGCTCACACCCGACAAGAAGGTCGTCTGGCAGCTCAACGCGGCGCCGCTCGGTTGGGTGTCGAACGTGGAGATTCTCGACCCCGACGCCCAGGTCGGAGGCGTGGTTCTTCGCTGATCGACGGCGATCGACGGTCAGAACGTGCAGGCCGTCTGAAATTCCCCGATGCCCCACCATCGGGTCGCGTTCGATGTCCCGACCTGTGAGATCTTGACGGCGCGAAGGGTGCGCGGCGCGAAGTCGATGACCGTCGCCCCCTCGGCGCCGTTGCCGGCGACGAACGGCGTGTCATCGAAGCTCACGCCGTCGAGCGAGCCCCGCACCTCGTAGGCGCCTGGATAATCGCCGCGATAGGCTCCGGCGTCGTTCAGCGTGATGTTCGAGAGCGTCACGGGGCCGCCGAAGTCCACGGCGAACCAATCGGTGCCGTCCTGAAACCGCCCGTTCGTCCAGCGCGTCGTCAGATCGCCATCGATCGCGAGGCCGCTGCCCATGGGAACGGACGCGCTGGCCGTCCATTTCGAGCGGTCGCAATAATCGTCGACGGCGATCTCAATCAAGATCACGTCGTCGGCGACGTCCAGGTCGAGGTCTCCCACGCCCGCGCGCTGTTCCATGGCGGTCGCGCCGGCGCGAGGCGCGAACGTCGTGACCTCGGCCGTCGCCGTGGGGAAGTGCAGCGTCACGGGGACCGTCGTCGGCGCGTCCGTGCTCGCGACCTCGAGCCAGAGCGCGAGGACGTACGTCCCGTCGCGTTTCTCGAGGAGTGTGTGGTGCACCGTCGCCGGCGCGTCGAGTCGGTAGCGGAGGCGCCCCGCCGCGGCGGGCTGACCTTGATCGCCGAGCAGCGTGACGAGGTTCCGAAACGCCGTGAACGAGGCCTTGGGCGTGCCGTCGAGCTGGGCGAGACCTTCGTTCGCGCCGAAGCCCTGGGCGACGGCGCCGGCGCGCGCGCCGGCCGCCGGATTCTGCTCGTCAGGGCGGTCGGTGACGCCGCCCAGGTATGCGCGGACGAGGCCGCGATTGAACGCCTCGAAGGCCAGCCGCGCCAGATACTTGGCCTGCACGATCTCCGAGACTGCGCCCGCCAGATCGGCCGGGTTCGTGCTGTACCCCTCGAGGCCGAGCATGAGCGGGCGCCCGGCCGCTCGCGGGCGCTCCGCCGCCCACTGATCGTCGAGGCTCTCACCCAGGACATCCTTGAAGGTCGCGGGCCGGGCCGTCCTCTCGCGGTGCACGGTGCCGTAAT
>DASZFV010000318.1:0-3848 GCA_035939455.1 Polyangia bacterium | reverse complement strand
GCAAGAGACCGTCCTGGGCACGGCGTCGATAAAGCTCTGGATGAACGCTGCGGCGGGCGACACGCGCACGCTCGCCCCGACCATCGTGCAGTCGGGATCGCCGAACGAGGTGACGCCCGCCACGCGGAGGCCCGCGGCCGTGGTGACGAGCGCGGGGCCGCCCGAGTCGCCCTCGCAGGCGCCCTTGAGATCCGTCTGGTCGTAAACGAACTGGTTCGTCGCGATGGACTGGATGACGCGGTCGACCTCGCGTCGCTGCGAGTTCATCGTGTTGGTCTGTGTCTTGCCGAAGCCGACGACCGTGATGGACGAGCCCGTCGTCAGCTTGTCGTCCGCGGGCGCGAGCGCCGGGATCACGGGCGTCGACGGCAACGCGCCCAAGTAGCGCACGAGCGCGACGTCGAAGGGGCTGTCGACCGCGCCGTCGTACTGCGGGTGAACCGCGACCTGCGCGACGCCGTAGTACTGGAACAGGCCCACGCTCGTCATCCAGTCCGGCCCCGGGATGATGTACACGTCCGCCGGGCCCGCGACCTTGAGGGGCGTCGTCACGTGCCCCATGCCGTCGTTCGCGACCACGCAGTGCCCGGCCGTGAGGAAGATCCCCGAGGCGCCCACCGTGGCGATGGTCGTCCCCGAGCACGCGCTCGACGTCGAGGCGGTCATCTGGTGAATGAGCGCCATGACGGCGCTATCCGTCGTGTCGGCCGTGCCGCCGAAGATCGGCGAATCCGACGTCGTGCCGTCGGCGGGGAGCTGGCCGCACGACGCAAGGCCGAGCGCCAGCGCGAGCACAGCGAGAGAGGCGCCACGAAGGCGCGCCATCGATACGAGCGGGGGACACCTCATCGACGTCGTCAGTGTGACACGCACCCCGGGGCGCCACGGCCCGTTTTTTACCCTACGGACCATGGAAGACGCGACGCCGGACCCGGCCCCACCAGGCATCCAACCTTCTAACCACCGAGAAACATTCGGTAGGCCGGGTTGGCCGTCTCGTCCTCGAAGGGATAGCCGCGGGCGCGCAGGCGCTCGGCGAAGCGCGCGCGGTCCGCGGGTGGCACGTGCATGCCCGCGAGCACGCGGCCGTAGTCGGCGCCGTGGTTGCGGTAGTGGAAGAGCGTGATGTTCCACTCCGAGCCCATGGCGTCGACGAATTTCGCGAGGCCGCCTGGCCGCTCGGGGAACTCGCAACGGAAGAGCACCTCGTCGCGCAGCGCGGGCGCCCGTCCACCCACCATGTAGCGGACGTGCAGCTTCGCGGTCTCGTCGGCGCTGATGTCGATGACCTCGTACCCGCGCTGCCTGAGCTCGGCGATGACGGCGGGCTTCTCGCGCGCGCCGTCGGCCAGCTTGAGCCCCACGAAGACGTGCGCCGCCGCGTCGTCGGCGAAGCGGTAGTTGAACTCGGTGATTGTGCGGGCGCCCAGCACGTCGACGAAGGCGCGGTAGCTGCCCGGCGTCTCGGGGATCGTGACGCCGAGGAGGATCTCGCGGGCCTCGCCGATCTCCGCGCGCTCGGCGACGTGGCGCAGCCGATCGAAGTTCATGTTGGCGCCGCTGTTGATGGCGACCAGGGCCCCCGTGCGCGTGGGATTGCGCGCCACGTAGGCCTTGAGCCCGGCGAGCGCGAGCGCGCCCGACGGCTCGGCGATGACGCGTGCGTCCTCGAAGATGTCCTTGATGGCGGCGCACATCTCGTCGGTGTCGGCCACGAGCACGTCGTCGAGCAGCTCGCGGCACACGCGAAACGTCTCGGCGCCGACCTGGCGCACGGCCGTGCCGTCGGCGAAGAGGCCGACGCGCTCGAGCACGACGCGGGTCCCCGCCGCGAGCGCGGCCTTCATCGACGCGGCGTCCGCCGGCTCGACGCCGATGACCTTCGTCTCGGGGCGCAAGAACTTCACGTACGAGGCCACGCCGGCCGCGAGGCCGCCGCCCCCGATCGGCACGAACAGAGCCTCGATGGGGTCGGGGTGCTGGTGCAGGATCTCCATTCCGATCGTGCCCTGACCCGCGATGACCTCTGGATCGTCGTAGGGATGGACGAACGTCAACCCCTCGGCCTTCTCGAGGGCGCGCGCGCGCTCGTGCGCCTCTTCGAAGGTGTCGCCGTGGAGCACGACCTTGCCGCCGAAGTAGCGGACGGCGTCGATCTTGATGGCCGGCGTCGTCACGGGCATGACGATCGTCGCGGCGATGCCGAGCCGCTGCGCCGACAGCGCCACGCCCTGCGCGTGGTTGCCGGCCGAGGCGCAGATGATGCCCGCGGCGCGCTCGGCGTCCGTGAGGCGCGCGATGCGGTTGTAGGCGCCGCGAATCTTGAACGAGAACACGGGCTGGAGGTCCTCGCGCTTGAGGAGGACGCGACAACCGAGCCGGTGGCTCAGCCTGGCCATCACCTCGAGCGGCGTCTGCTCGGCGACGTCGTAGACGCGCGCGTCGAGGATCTTTCGGACGTAGTCGATCACGCTCTAAGCACACACCGCGATCGACTGGAGCGCAAGCGGCCGCGACGCCTAAGCGTCGCGCGCGACTGGAGCCCTCAACCGCGTCCGACGAAGGGCATCTTCGTCGCCATGAGCGTCATGAAGAGCACGTTGGCCGTCGGCGGCAGGTTCGCGATGTAGACGACGCTGCTGCCGACGTGGGCGACGTCCATGCGCGGCTCGACCAAGACCGCGCCGTTCGCCTGGGGCACGCCCCGCTCCATACGCTCCGTGAGCTCGGTGGCGGCGTTCCCGAGGTCGAGCTGGCTGCAGGAGATGTCGTACTTGCGCCCGTCGAGCGCGATGCACTTCGTGAGGCCGGTGATGGCGTGCTTGCTCGCCGTGTAGGGCGCCGAGCTTGGGCGCGGCGCGTGCGCCGACAGCGAGCCATTGTTGATGATGCGTCCGCCGCGCGGGGTTTGATCGCGCATGACGCGAAAGGCCTCCTGCGCGCAGAGGAACATGCCCGTGACGTTGACGTCCATGACGCCTCTCCATTGTTCGGGCGTCAGATCCTCGAAGGCCGCGGGCGGCGAGCCGACCCCCGCGTTGTTGAAGAGCACGTCGACGCGGCCGAAGACCTCCTTGGCGCGCGCGAAGAGGGACTGAACCTCGGGCTGGTGCCGCACGTCGGTCGGCACGACGAGCGCGCGCCTGCCGCCGTCCACGGCATCGGCCGTCGCGCGCAGAGGCTCGGGACGCCGACCCGCGAGCGTGACGCTCCAGCCGTCGGCAAGCAAGGCGAGGGCCGCCGCGCGACCGATGCCAGACCCCGCGCCCGTGACGACGGCGACCTTCGTTCTCGCGTTCATGGGGCGCCAAGATAGCCCGGCGCCGCGCGTCCGACCAAGCCATCTCGAGGCGCACGCGGGCGCCGACGAGCTGCGTCGATCGAACCCGGCGTGGCGCCCGAAATGACGACGCGGGAGCTCAGGGAGCGGCGACGTCGACGGCCGCTCCCGTGTACGTGACGGTCTTGTCGGCGGTGGCGGTCTCGTCGGCGCCCACGCCGTGGTTGGCGGCCACGAAGACGACGTTGAACGTGCGGCTCGCGAGCATGCCGGGGAACGACCCTGCACGCGCACCGATCGTGAGGGTCTTCTTCATCTCGCTCCAGGCGAGCGGGATGGTCGCGAACATGCCCGTTTCGTAGTTGTAATTGTCGTTCTCGTCCTCGTAGAGCGTGAACGCCCCGTCGGCGCCGCGGTAAACCCGCAGCTCGAGCGGGTCGGCGGGCTTCTCCGTCGCGTACTGCACGATGGGCCCGAGCGGGAGGATCGCGCCGGCTCTCGCGTAGACCGGGAGGTGGTCGATCGGCGCCGCCGCCGTGATGGCCTGGCCGCCCGGCGTCGGCATCCC
>DASZFV010000317.1:0-4132 GCA_035939455.1 Polyangia bacterium | reverse complement strand
CGGGCCCCTCGCGGGCCTGACATTCGCGGCGGGCGTCGCGGGACCATCGGCCATCGGCAAGCTCCAGTATCCGGCGGCGGGCGCGCAGCGCTACGCGCTGATTTCCACCGATACGCAGATCGTCTACTGGTCGGCGGCCGTGGCGGCCGCGTTCAACCGATGGCTCGCCGCCGGCCTCACGTTCCAGCTCGTCAAGGGCTCGGCGCGCTTCACGCAAGCCGTGTGGAGCGGCGACAGCCCGGGCACCAACCCGGCGGCCGACGCGCTCGCGCACGTCGACGTCACGAGCGGGTTCATCCCGACGGCCATCCTGGGCGTCACAGGCCGACCCACAGAGCGCGTCGCCGTGGGCGTCAGCTACCGGCGCGGCTTCACCTTCGACGCCTCCGGCTCGCTCACGACCGACCTGCCGGAGGCCGCGCGCGCGATCGGCGCGCACCAAGTCGGGACCGCCACGGGGTTCACGCTCCCCGTGCCCGACGTCGTGCGCGTGGGCGTACTCGTGCGGCCGCGCGCCTGCTGGCTCGTCGAGGCGGACGTCGTCTACGAGCGGTGGTCGGCCCTGCGGGCGATCGCGCTCCTGCCGCGCGGGATCGTGATCGCGAGCGACAACCTGGGAACGAGCAAGCCGCTGCCGGACATCGTCTTCCCAAAAAACTTCGACGACGCGATCAGCGTGCGCCTCGGCGCCGAGCACGAGCTCGTGCCCGGGCGCCTCACCGTGCGGGCGGGCTACCTGCACGAGACGGCCGCCGTCCCGTTGGCGAGCACGAGCGTCGACTTCCCGAACTGGCAGCGCGACGTCGTCGCCCTCGGCGCGTCGCTGGCGATCCCGCGCACGTCCGTGACGCTCGACGTGGCGTACGCGCACCATTTTCTGCCCGCGCGCATCGTAACAGCGAGCGCCATCACGCAGGTGGTGACGCCATGTCTCACACCCGGCTGCACCGACCCGGCGCCCACCGTCGTCGGAGACGGCTCCTACGACGCCTCGCTCGACGTCCTGTCCGCCTCGCTGCGCCTCGCGCTCGGCCCTTGAGCCCCCCGGCCCTTGACGCGATGACGGACGGTCTTTAGCTTGCGTCCATGCGCGAACCCCGCTCGACCCTGATCCTGGTGGCGACCCTCCTTCCCGTCCTCGCCATCGCCAGCGGATGCGGGAAGCTCAAGCCGCAGGACACGACGGGCGCCGCCGGCAGCACGGGAACCGGCGGCGCAGCGGGCGCTGAACCGACGGGAGCCGCCGGCTCGAACGGCACCGTCCAAGTCTCGATCTCGGGCACGGCCGCGCCGCACCCGCTCAATAAGGCGCTGCTCATGGAGGACGAGGACTTCAGCATGCTCAAGGTCGCGATCGTCGATCCGGCGGCGGTGCTCCTGAACCCCGACGCGACGCCGCTCGGCTCGATGGCGCTCGACACGTCGGCCGCCAACTGTGACCCATCGACGGGCTGCAAGTGGACCCTCGCGGGCGTCGACATCACGAACCTCACGCTCGGCCTCGTGGGCACCCTCGAGGACACGCGCACGGGCGCCGCGCGCGTGTGGGTGAAGACGGGCACGGGCATGGGGACGGCCGCCGATCTCGCCGCCGTGCGTGCGGCGCCGATGCCCATCGTCGATCGGCGCGCCTTCGCCGTGAGCCGCAAGCTGGAGGCGGCGCTCGGGCAATTCGTGGGGCAGGTCCTCAAAATCACGCTTGCGCCGGGCGATCTCGAGGCGCGCGGCTTCCTCATCGGACACGTCGTCGGCAAGCTGAGCGAGGGCCCGATGCCGGCCGGCGTCGCGGGCGCGATGGTGTCCGCCACGGGCAACTTCGACGTCATCTACCCGAACGCGACCTTCTCGGGTGCCGGCACGACGACGGCCGCGAGCGGCATCTTCTTGATGGTGCCGAGACCCACGGACGCCGGGGCGTTCGGGCCCGTCGTCACAATGTGGGACGTCGTCCCGCCCACGAACGACACGCGCACGTGGGCGTCGCACCTCGCCGGCTCGAACCCCAGCAACGCCTTCGTCATCATCATGCCCGCCAACGAGTAGGTCGGCGCGGCCCGGCGGCTCAGGACGCCGGCGGCGCGGACGCCGCGTCCCACGTCTCGCCCACGAAGCTCGGCTCCGGGAAGAGCGTCACGCCGAAGCGCGCGGCGACGGCGTCGCGCACCTGACGCGCGAGCGCGACGAGGGCGTCGGTCGTGCCGCCGCCATGGTGGACGAGGGCGAGCGCGTGCCGCGTCGACACGCCGACGGCGCCGCGGCGAAGCCCCTTCGCGATGCCGGCCTGCTCGATGAGCCAGCCGGCGGAGAGCTTCACGCGGCCGGGCCCCGCGGGCCAGCGCGGCACGTCGGCCGCCGTCGCGACGACGCCGTCGGACGCGGCGCGCGCCGCGAGGCGCTCGGCGACGTCCACCGCGACGATGGGGTTCGTGAAGAACGACCCGACGCTGCGGCGGTTCGGGTCGGCGTCGTCGATGACCATGGACTTGCGCCGGCGCAGCGCGAGCACGGCGTCGCGCGTGGCGGCGAGCGTGGCGCGCCCGCCGCGACCGAGCGCCTCGGCGAGCTCGGGGTAGCGCAGCGTCGGCGGCCCGCCGGGACGCAGGCCGAGGGTCACGCCGAGCACGACGTAGCGCGCGAGCGCGTGCCGGAAAGCGCTGTCACGGTAGCCGAAGGCGCACGCCGAGGGCGGCAGCTCGACGATCGCGCCATCGCGGCGATCGACGGCGCGGACGCCGCGGATCGTCTCGGCCACGTCCTGGCCGTAGGCGCCCACGTTCTGGATGGGCGTGGCGCCCGCGAGGCCCGGAATGCCCGACAGGCATTCGAGCCCCGCCAGGCCGCGCGCCACCGTCTCGGCGACGAGCGCGTCCCACGGCTCGCCGGCCGCCGCCGTGAGCCGCACCTCGTCGCCCAGGCGGACGTAGACGCGCCCGCGCGAGGTCACGCGGATGACGAGCCCGTCGTAGCCGCGATCAGCGACGACGACGTTCGAGCCGCCGCCGAGCACGAGCGCGGGCAGGCCGCGCGTCTCCGCCCACTGCAGCGCCGCCAGCACCGTCGCGTCGTCGGCGGCCTCGACGAGGTGGCGCGCGCGGCCGCCGAGCTCGAGCGTCGTCAGCGGCGCGAGCGGGACGTCGTCGCGAACGAGCAGGCTCACGCTTCGAGAGTACCCGATCCCGGCGGCTCGCCGCCCGCGATGACGACGAGGATGAGGCTCCAGGCCGCCAGCGCCAGCACGAAGAGCAGGTACTGCAGGGGCGTCGGGAACGCGTAGACGACGCTCACGACGGGGATCCAGAAGAACCAATCGGGGAAGAGCAAAGGCAGGACGCGCGCGCGGTAGAAGCTGCCGAAGCCCTGGCCGAAGGCTGGTCGGACCGCGGCCCACGAGAACCCGCGCGCGCGCCACAGGTAGAGCAACGTGATGACGCAGATCCAGGGCGGCGTGAAGACGAACTGATCGAACGCCACCTTGGCGGCGATGGTCGAGGCGCGCGCGTCGGACCCGATGATGAGCGCCTCGAAGCGGTAGAGCCCGTCGATGACGACGCCGTTGAAGGCGAAGAAGGCGACGTTGAAAGCGATCTCGCCGCCCCGCCCGCGCAAGAGGGGCCGCCCCTTCACGCCGCGCCGCTGCGTGACGAGCTTGGCGAGCTCGGGCAGGACGCCGCCCGCGAGCGACGCTGTCGCCGCCGCGAGCGGCACGCCACCGGCCGTCTTCCACGCGGCCAGCTCCACGCACACCTCGCGCACGCGCGCGCTGACGTGATAGGCGACGACGAGCGCGACGGCGACGAGCTGGATCAAGATGAACGGGCGGTAGAAACGGCGGATGGCCGCCTTGCCCGCTGCGAGGACGCCGTCCAAGAGACGCCAGCTAGGTCGGGGCCGACTTGCGGGCGACGCCGACAGGACAGCTCACGCCCGTGCCGCCCAGGCCGCAATAGCCGTCGGGATTCTTCGCGAGATACTGCTGGTGATCATCCTCGGCGAAGTAGAACTCAGGCGCGGGCGCGATCTCGGTCGTGATGGCGCCGTGACCGGCATCTTTGTCCTGCTCGAGCGCGCGCGCGTAAGCCTCACGTGAGGCGAGGGCCGCGGCGCGCTGCTGTCGTCGTGCGTGTAGATCGCC
>DASZFV010000316.1:0-3345 GCA_035939455.1 Polyangia bacterium | reverse complement strand
CGCCAGCGCGACCGTGATCGCCGCGTTCGCCCTCCCCGGGCGCAAGATCAAGCTCGTGCTTTCCGCCACCATCGGCTCCGTGTAGTAGGTTGGTAACTCGGGCGCCGCGATGACTCAAGCCTCCTGTCGGGAAAAGCCACGATGAGCGCGCCGCGCGCCATCTTCGTCGCCCTCGAGGGAATCGACGGCTCAGGTACGACGACGCAGCTCGAGCGCCTCGTCAGGCACCTCGACGCGGGCCTTGGCCGTCGTGCGCACGCGACGCGCGAGCCCTCGACCGGCCCGGTCGGTCGACTCCTCCGCGAGCTCCTGCTCGGACAGCACGCGCTGCCCGATGGCGCGCCCGCCGACGGCCATGCCATGGCGCTGCTCTTCGCCGCCGACCGTCGCGATCACCTACGGCGCGAGATCGAGCCCCGCCTCGCGGCTGGCGTCGACGTCGTGACGGACCGCTACCTCATGTCGTCGCTCGCGTACCAAGCTGAGGAGGCCGATCGCGACTGGGTCGCGAGCCTGGCGCGCGCCGTGCGTCCTGCAGACTTGACGATCCTGCTCGACGTGCCCGTCGACGTCACGGCCGGCCGGCGTCGGGCCGCGGGCCGCGTCATCGAGCGCTACGACGACGACGTCGTCCAGGCGCGCGTGGCCGAGAGCTATCGTCGCCTCGCCGCGGGTGATCGGTCGGCCGTCATCCTCGACGGCAGCGGGAGTGTCGAGAAGGTGGCAAGCGCCGTCGCGGCCGCCGTCGACGGGCTGCTCGCCAGACTCGGATGAGCTGCAGTTACCGGCGCTTTTTGGACTTCTTCTTGGCCGCGGTCCTGGCGACGTGCTTGCGCGTGGGCTCGGGCGCCTTGGCTTCGGCAGCCGGCGCCGCAGCGGCGGGCGGCGGGGCGCCCGACGCTGCTGGCGCCGCAGGCGCGGGCGCGGCAGGCACCGGCAGCGGGGTAAGCGGCGGCGCGGAGGCCGCGGGCGCCGCGGGTGCGGTCACCTCCGCGGAGGCCGCGGGCGCAGGCTTTCTGTGCATCGACATGACGATGACGGCGACGATGATGCCGACCACGGCCACCGCGACTGCGATGATCGCGATCTTCTTGCCGCTGCCGATTTCGTTGATCATCTCGTCGTCGCTCATCCGTTCGCCGGGCACGACGCCGACCGTGGGGAGCCCCGCCGCTGTTCCGCCGCTGCGCAGGGAGAACTTCTTTCGATCCTCGACGGTCACCGACCCATCGTCGCGATAACGGTCCTCGAGCGGCTTGGCATCTTCGACGGGAAGCTCTTCCGGCGCCGGCGCGGGCTTCCCCTTGGCGGCCGCGGCCGCGGCCTTCGCCTTCGCCTCGGCGACCATTTGCTCGACGTCGCCCTTCTTGAACCACAGCGTTTCGCGGAAGCCGGCGGCACCGCCCCCAGCTCCACCGCCCCCAGCTCCACCGCCCCCAGCTCCGCGGCCCGGGCCTCCAGCGGCAGCCATTTGCGCCGCGGGAGCGGGCTTCCGTTCGGGAGGCGCGTCTTGCGGAATGGGCGCGCCGGCGGCGGCGGCGGGCAACGCCACCATCGTCGCTGCAATGGCCGCGCCGTGCGTCCGCCGCGCCGCCGCCGCGACGGCGTTCGCATCGGCTGCGGGAGGCGGCGTCGGCGCTTTGGGGACCGCTGCCGCGGCGGCCGCGCCGTTAGCGGCGTCGCGCGCGGCAACGGCCTCCTTGACCAAGCTCTGGACCTCGGGGCCTCCCCCCGCGAACATCATGGTCTTGGCGAACGCCGCTTTGGCGGGCACTGCGGCGGCGGCCGAGCCGGCCGGCAAGCCCACGACGCCCGCCACCTCGGCCAGGAACTGCCGCATCGTCAGAGGCCGGCGGCTCGAGTTCTTCTCCATCGCCTTGAGCACGACGCGATCGATCTCGGGCGTCAGGCCCTGACGCAACTGGCTGGGAGGCGTAACCGTGCCTTCTCGAACCTGGCGCAGGATCGCCGCCGTGTCGGCGCCCGAAACCGGGGGCTGGCCCGTGAGCATGAGGTGCAAGATCGCGCCGAGGCTGTAGGTGTTCGAGCGCTGGTCGACGAGCTTGCCCTCGGCTTGCTCGGGCGAGAGGTATTCGGGTACGCCGAACACGGTCTCCGTGGTGGGCCTGGGCGTGACGAAGTTGACGACCTTGACGTCATCGTTCGGCCCGACGAGGACGTTCTTGGCCGCGAGGTCGTGGTGAACGACGCCCACCTTCTGTCCTTCGAGGAGCGCCTCGCCGATCTGCGCCACGATCTTCTTGGCGCGGTCGACGGGCAGCGGCCCTGCGTCACGCACGACGTCGCCGAGGGGCCGTCCGCCCACGAGCTCCTGGACGACGAAAAGCCGGCCGTCGCCACTGCGCCCGAAGTCGACGACGGCGGCCAGGTGCGCGTTCTGCGCGCGCTGGAGCTGCTTGAGCTCGCGCTGCGCCCGCTCGAAGGTCGCCGGCGTCGGCAGCACCTCGAGCGTGACGAGCTTGTAGGCCACGTCGTTGCCGGTCTGCGTGTCGCGCGCGACCCAGACCTCGCCGCTCAGCCCACCGCCCAGCTTCGAGGTCAGCTGAAAACGCGGCGCCGGCTCCGCCGGAACGGGAGCGAGGCGACGAGGGCCCTCCGCCGTCGCGCAAGTCTCCTGAGGGCAAAAGTTGGCGTCGTCGGGGTACTTGCTGTGGCAGTTCGGGCAGGCTTTCATCCGCTTTGCGGCTCCTGACGTCAAGACCCGGTTGTGAACATCGCCGAGTGCCCAAGGGCGCGACGTTGGCAGATGTTAACGCAGAAATCCCGCAAAAGATCAATTACGTGCACCGACGGGCGTCGTCGGGCCGAATAGGCCCCGGCGTAGACGTAGACTGGCTCGGTACGCTAGGCGGTTTTGCCGGGCTCGCCGAGCCCCGCGAAGAGAACCTCGGCGGGCGGCGTCGAGCGCTTGCTGTCGATCGCCTTGCGCTTCTTGCCCATGTTCGAGTGACGGCGGGCGCGGCGCTTCCAGCTCTTGCGGGTATTTGAAGCCATGACGGCCCGTCTTCTACCAGCCCCTCCCCTTCGGGTCAAACCTGCTCATATCCGCGACGCGGTGACCACGCCCTCGATGGCGTGGAGGCTGCGCAGGACGGTCTTGAGCTGCTCGAGGTGGCCGACGGTGACCTGGAAGGTGTTCACGGCGCGGCCGTCCTCCGTCGTTCGACACTTGGCCTGCGAGATGTTGACGCCGTTCTCCGTGAACGACCTCGAGATCGCGGCGAGCAGCCCGGGACGATCCTCGCAGGTGACCTGAACGGCGACCGGACGCAGCGTGCGTGTCTCGTCGTCCCAGGCGACCTCGACGCGCCGGATGGGATCGAG
>DASZFV010000315.1:0-2139 GCA_035939455.1 Polyangia bacterium | reverse complement strand
GCCGAACAACTTTGAGTTGCGCAACTTCTCGGTCGTTGACGTGCTCCTCGCGATCGCGGCCGCCACGAGCGTTGGGGTATTGTGGCCACGACACCGGGCGCTCATGAGTGCCGGGCTCGTGGCTTGGACCGGCGCGGCGGCCTGGGGGAGCGGGACGTTTCTGCGCGATGCGGCGCGCGAGACGATCGCTTACGACGCTGACGTGCGGGCGTCGGCGCTGCTGTCCTGGGTGCGCGCGGATCCGGATCGGCGCGAGATCTACACGAACTGGAACGCGCGCGTGTGGCGCACCACGGATCGACGCACGAGGAATCTGCCCCTCGTGTTCAATGCGGACACCATTCGGGCACTGGGCGCGGCCATGACGCGCACGCGTGGCGTGATGATCGGGTGGCCATCGCGGCTCCCCCTTTTCTCATTGCGGCCCGAGGAGATGCGGGGCTACGCGACGCCCGATACGATCGCCGCGATCCTGCACTTACCCACCCTCGTCCGCTCGCGCGAGGGGATCGTCTGGGGGCCGCCCCCCTAAGGGGAGCTCGAACAACGGCTGGGGCGGCATCGGGTCGTCGGTGGCCGAGACGGTCAAGGTGGTGAACTGCGCGGGTTCGTCGATGCGAAGGGAGAGCAGCTCGCGTTCGCGCTCGCGCGTGAGCGTCGGGTAGAAGCTCAGCGTCACGTGCGGCGTGAACGTGAAGCGCGCGCTGCCGAACACGAGGCCGCTCCGGGCGATGCGGTCGTGAAGCTCGCGAAGCGGGCCGTGCGGGTCGAGTGGCAGGGTCACGATCTCGGTCTGCATAAAGCGCTTCGGCGGGCCGAAGGGGAGCGAAAGCGGCTGGGTTGCGCTCGCTACCCGCGCCAGGGCGGCGCGGACGTCCTCGATGGGCACGGACCCCAGGATCGGGCCGACACCGGAGGAGCCCGCCAGCGTCAGGTGCGGGGCGTGCATCGCGGCGAACTTTGGGTCGTAGCGTTGCTGAATGTCGCGAATGCGACCCGCGGCCGGGCCCTCGACCCGCGTGAAGACAAACAAACCATTCGGCACGCGTGCACTCTTGCCTCTTCGTGCACCCGGACGCAAGCTCCGGTGTGCTGACAGAACAAGAGCGAACCGCGCTGATAGCGCTCCGCCGGGAGCTGCATCGGTTCCCGGAGCTGTCGTGGCGCGAAAAAGAGACTGCGCAACGGATCGAGCGGGCGCTGCGGCAGCTCGGCGTGACCGACGTCGAACACGTCGTCGAGACCGGGCTGATCGCGCGAATTCCCGGCACGAGTGGCGGCGCCCAGACCGCGGTGCGCGGGGATATCGACGCGCTGCCTATCGAAGAGGCGACCGGGCTTCCGTACTCGTCGGAGCGGAAGGGCGTCATGCACGCCTGCGGGCACGACATCCACGCGACGTGGGCCGTCGGCGCCGCCGTATTGCTCGCCAAGGAGCGCGCGGCCGGAGACGTCACCATCGTGTTTCAGCCGGCCGAGGAAGTCGGCGAGGGCGCCCGCGCCGTGATCGCGAGCGGCGCGCTCGAAGGCGTGCGGGCGATATTCGGCGGGCACGTGGATCGGCGATTCCAGGTGGGCGAGGTCGTCGCCGACGCGGGGCCGCTCGCGGCGTCGGCCGACACGTTCGAGATCGTGCTCACCGGACGCGGGGCGCACGGGGCGCGGCCGCACGAGTCGGCCGACCCCATCGTCGGAGCGGCGGCGTTGGTGACGGCGCTGCAGACTATTGTCTCGCGGCGGCTGTCGCCGGCGGCGCCTGGTGTCGTCACGGTCGGGACGATTCAGGCCGGGACCGCGCCCAACATCATTCCCGAGACCGCGACGCTCACGGGGACCGTGCGCGCGACGGATCCGGATACCCGCGCGTTGCTGAACGGCGAAGTCGAGCGACTTGCGCGCGACGTCTCCGGCGCCTATCGGCTCACCGCGAAGGTCTCGCTCAACAAAGGGACGCCACCCCTCGTCAATCCCGCCGACGCTGCCGGCTGGGCCCGCGAGGCCGTCGTCCGCGTGCTCGGCCCGCAGGCCGTCGTCCCCCTGGGCACGACGAACATGGGGGGCGAGGACTTTGCCGTGTATCTCGAGCACATTCCCGGCGCCTTCTTGCGGATCGGCGCCCGCGAGCCTGGCGGCGAGCGA
>DASZFV010000314.1:0-7233 GCA_035939455.1 Polyangia bacterium | reverse complement strand
CAAGCACGCCTTCTATTTCAAGATGAGGGCCGGGATGGGCGACATCGTGGCGGCGCCCCTGTTCGAGGTCCTGCGGAACCGTGGCGTTGTTTTCAAGTTCTTCCACCGCCTCACAGGGATGAAAGTCGGAACGGACGCGCGAGGACGGCCGCGAATCGACGAAGTGGTCATCGAGGAGCTCGCACGCGTTCGCGCCCAAAAGAAGTACGAGCCGCTCAAGGTCGTGGGATCCCTCATGACATGGGCGTCGAAACCCGATCCGGAGTCGATCGAGCCGACGGATTACGAGGATGCGTGCAACGCCGATCGGTATCTCTACACGCCCAGGAACAAGCCCACGCGGCACACTTTGAATTCCCGCGACAATTTCGATGTGGTCATCTTGGGCGTTCCGCCGGCTTGTCTCCCGTTCACCTGCGCCGATTTGATTCGGGAGGGCGAGAAAATCGCGTCGGAGGAGCCCGAGTCCACCGACCCGCGCGCGCGCTGGGCGTCCGTGAAGAACCTAGGGACCGTTCAAACGATCGCTCTGCAGCTGTGGTTCAAGCTGTCGTTACTTGACTTGGGCTGGCGCGACTCGCCGCCGCTGCTGAGCCTCTTCTACGATCCGCTCAACACGTGGTGCGACATGAGCCAGACGCTGCCGCAAGAGCCCTGGCCCAACGGTGTCCGGCCCGGATCGGTAGCGTACTTTTGTGGCCCGCTCCCGGACGTCGTCGCTCTGCCCAGCCCCGCCGCTGTGCGCGACGCGCCGCCGGGCGATTTGGAGCGGCTGCGTGCGCGTTTCGAAGGCCAGCGCGATGGGGCGATCCAGCGGCTGCTCGATCTGCTCGACCAACTTCTGCCGAACGTCGCCGGCGTGCCCGGGCAAGCGCCTCCCTTCTTCAACTGGAGCCTCCTCATGGATCCCGAGCACCGGAAAGGACCGGACCGGCTCGAGTCTCAGTACAGGCGCGTGAACTACGAGCCGTCAGAGCGCTGCACGTTGGCTTTACCAGGTCAGACGGTAACGCGCATCCCAGCCGATGACACCGGCTATGAGAATCTGGTCGTTACAGGGGACTGGACCCGAAACGGGATCCACGCGGCCTGCTTGGAGGGGGCGGTGCAGTCTGGGATCCGCGCCGCGCGTGCGGTTTCCGACCGCCCTGGTCTCTACGTGATCAAGGCCGAGCAGCTCTTGAACACGGACGTCGCCTGGGCTCACCCGAATCGCCCGACCGATGCGAGCCGCCGCGACGGCAGCCGCGCTCCCACGGCAGCAGAGAAACGAGCCGAGCCGTGAAGAACGCGCCGCGCGATGGGGCGGGGCGGTCACCTCCTTCTCGATGCGGACACCGGTTGGATGGTTGCTGGGTTTGCCCGTCCGTCGAGCTCGCGAAATCGGTCCGCAAGCGCGGTCACGAACGCGCCGAACGGCGTCGCGAGGCCTAGGTTCTGCTCGAGAACCTGACGGCTCACGACGTTCACGACGACCTCGTCTTGTGCCTCGACCGTAGCCGTCCGGACGCCGCCAGAGAGCACCGCAGTCTCCCCGAACACCGAGCCCGCGTCGAGGTGCCTCAGCACTAATCGCCCCCCGGTCTCGTCCGCCTTGTAGGCGACGCACGAGCCGCTGACGACGACGAAAGCGCAATCCCCGGGCTCGCCCTCGCTCACGATCCTCGATCCGGGCGCGTAGACTTTCGTGGGGACGAACGGTAAAGCTCTGATGGCGTCCTCAACTTCGCGTTTCAGCGCGCCGACGTCGCGTTGCCGTTCGCTCTTCTCGTGAGCCATAGCGCGCAGGCTGGTCTCGAAGAGCCCCTTCGGCAGCGGCATGTCCGCCGCGGTCGGAGGCGCCACCACCCCTGCCCGCGCCTGCGACAGCGCCGACTCATTGTCTGCTCCTGGAAAGGGCGGGCGTCCAGTGAGAACCGCGTAGAGCAGCGCGCCCAGTCCGAACACGTCCGTGCGCTCGTCGAGCGGAGCGCACGTCGCCTGCTCCGGCGACATGAAGCTCGGAGTTCCCGCCGGACGGCCTGATCGCCTCGCCGCCGGCCCAGCGACGCCCTGAGGATGACCCTCTGAATTTGCCGCATTCTCGCTCAGCACCTGCGCCAGCCCCCAATCCATCAGGTACACCTGCCCGAACGAGCCCACCATGACGTTGCTGGGTTTGATGTCGCAGTGGATGACGCCCCGACTGTGTGCGAACGCCACCGCGTCGCAAACCTTGAGATAGGCGTCGAGCACCAGACGAAACTGCTCCGGGTCGCGGTGGAGGGGGCCAAGGTCGCCGATCCAGTCGCTGAGTGTGCGCCCCTCGACGCGCTTCATGGTGAAATAAGGGCTGCCATTGGCGTCGGTCCCGATCTCGTGAACGGGAACGATGTTTGGATGGTCGAGCTGCGCGGTGATGCGCGCCTCGCACAGAAAGCGGTCGACCTCGTGGCGTCGCTCCGCGAGGCGCGACGCCATCACCTTCATCGCCGATATCCTGAGGAGGCGGAGGTCACGAACGCTGTAAACCGTCCCCATCCCGCCTCGTCCGATTTCGCCGAGGTGCTCGTAGTGCTCTCCAGCCGGCGTCACGGGGCTGCGCCGCGGAGGCGAGCCAGCGTCGCGCTGGCCGGCAGCGTCTGGGACGAACGTTTCGGGCCGGGAAACGACTCGCTCAGCCATCGAGGGAATCATACGCCCACCTGCTCCCCTGAGGGAGGCTGCTCGAAGACGCGCCCTACGCGTCTGGTGTGTCTGGCTTCGAAACGCCGACCGACTGCCACTCTGACGACCATTCGCGATTGATGCGCTCGGGCCCCGGAGGACAGGGCCTTTAAGCTTGGACTAACGCCCCGATCGGAAGTAACTGATCAAGCGGCACGGCAAATTGACGGCGAGCGCTCGCCGCGGGACCGTTCGTGGTGCCCGTACGACGCCCACGACCTGACCTGCATCACCTGGGGCGCGAAGAAGCCGGGCGCGGCTCGGCCTTCTGCGCGGGAGCAAGTGTCGGGTCGTGGCTGCGTCGCGCATCGCACGCGCGGTCATCAAGCTGGCCGCTGAAGGTGGGAACGCGGCCACAGCGGAACAGATCCGCAACGCGACTGAGATCCTGGCGCAGACCTGGGCGGACGCCAAATTGGCGTCCTTCCGGGCGTAGGGCTGGGGGCCGTCCTCGTGGGGGCGGCGATCCTGGAGGCGCTCGTCGACGCCGTGGGCTGCCGAGAGATCACCTCGCGCCGCACGCGTGCGGCGTCGGGTGTCTGAATCGTGTGATTCCAGCTGGTGTCAGGCAATCGGCTCGTCGCACTCGGCGCGCGCGACGTCCTCGAGGGACTCGCGCCGCGCGACGAGCGTGGCCTTGCCGTCGTCCCACCAGACCTGCGGGGCGCGACCGAGCGAGACGTAGTTCGAGCTCATGGCGGCGCCGTACGCGCCCGCGTCGTGGAGGACGAGCAGGTCGCCGACGTCGGGGCGCGGGAGCGGGCGCGGGTCGAGCAGCTCGTGGTCGTCGCGCGTGAAGACGTCGCCGCTCTCGCACAGCGGGCCCGCGACGACGAACGGCTCGGGCGCGCGCGCCGTGCCCTTCCCCACGATCGAGATGTGGTGGTACGAGCCGTACATCGCGGGACGGACGAGGTCGTTGAAGCCGGCGTCGACCATGAGAAATTCGTGGCCGGGGCCCTTGGCGTTCGCGTTCGTCTTCTTGATGTCCTTCACGCGCGCGACGAGCAGCCCGGCGCCCGCGACGGAGTAGCGCCCCGGCTCGATCTCGACGCGAATGGGTCGTCCCGCGATCTTGGCGAGCCGCGCCGCCGCCTCGACGAGCACGGGGCGAAACCAGGCGAGGTCGTACTCCGCGGCGCCCGGACGGTACGGGTGCGGGAGGCCGCCGCCCAGGTTCACGGCATCGACGTCGGGGAATCGCGCCAGGATGTCGGCGTAGACATCGACGAGCTTGCGCATGTTCTCGTCGAACTCGCGCACCTGCGGGCCCGTGCCGATGTGCGCGTGCAGCGACGTGATGGGCAGCTTCGCGGCGGCCGCGCGCTCGCGCAGCGCGCCCAGCGCCTCGTGCCACACGCCGTGCTTCGACGACGGGCCGCCCGTGTCGCACGACTCGACGTGGCCGTGGCCGAAGCCCGGGTTCACCCGCAACGCGATGGGCCCGCGGTAACCCGCGCCGCGCAGCTCGTCGATCATGCCGGGAGACCCGACATTCGGCAGCACGCCGTGCTCGAGCACGGTCGTGAGCGCGTTGTCGCGCAGCACGTCGACGGTCAGCATGACGACGGGCGGCGTCGCGCCCATCGGGAAGCCCGCGCGGCGCGCGCGCAGGACCTCGTTGCCGCTCACGGCGTCGATCCACAGGCCGGCCGCGCGCACTGTCTCGAGCACCTTCCAGCCCGAATTCGCCTTCATGGCGTAGCGCGCCTGCAGCGCCGGACCGTCGGTGAGCGCCTGCAGCCGCCCGAGCCGGCTGCGCACCTCGCCGCCGTCGGTCAAATAGAAAGGTGTGCCGACCTGATTGGCGAGCCTTTCGAGCGGATAGTGGTCGAGATCAAGCAAAGACATCGGCGCACTATAGCGTGCGACGCGCTCAGGGCGCGCGCCGCTTGCGCCGGCGGGGACGCGTCGACTCGTCGTCGACGAGCACGGGATCGATGAGCAGCGCGCGGCCGACGCGCTGCACGCGAAAGTGCGCGACGAAGCTCTCGGGCGCGTGGCGCTCCATGGGGCGGCCGCAGGTGTCGCAGGGCGGCGCGCGCTCGAGGCAAGGCGCGCACAGAAACTCGCCGCGCTTGACCTCGAGCTCCCAGCGCAGGCGGTCGGCGCCCTTGAGGCGCGCCGTGACGTCGGCGCAGAAGCCCGGGTATTCCGTGGCGCAGCAGCTGCAACGGCGCAGCACGAGGTGCCCCTCGAGACGCTCGAGCTGGCTGCGAAAGCCGGTCGCGACGACGCCCGTGCCGATGCACACCGGGCAGGGCTCCTCGAGGCTGCGCGTGATGGCCTTGCGGATGAAGTCGGACGCGTTCGGCATGGCGAGCAGCGCCTGCACCATGGCCGGCTCGGCGCGGAAGGCGAAGACGCGCCCGATGGGTCGGCGACCGCGCGGAACGTCGCGGGCGTCGAGATCCGTTCGCCGCTGGCGGGCCATCCGCGGTATTTTTACCTCCGAGCCGCTCGCTTGGGGCCCGAATCGCAAAGGAGGCGACCCGTGCGTCATTCTTTTCGAGTGTGGTCGGTGATCGTGGCGACTTCGATTGGCGTCGCCATGGGCTTCGTCGGGGACTTCCTCGTAAGCGGCGTCGCGCAGGCCAAGAGCAAAGGCGCGCCCGCTGCCGGCGCGACCGGCCCGAAGAGGGACGTCAACGCCTGCGGCTGCTACAAAGACGCCGCCGGCGCGTGCCTCTGCGGAAAGAAGGGCAAGTGCGCCTGCCCCGGCGACTGCGAGCCGAAGGGATGCGAAGAGAAGCGCAACAAAGAGATCGAGAAAGAGGTCGCCGCCGAGACGAAGAAGGCGCACGAAGCCGACAAGAAGCAGCGCCAGTCCTCGCGCTCCTCCGAGACGCAGGCGCGCAAGGCCAAGCCCAAAACCAAGCCCGACGGCACGGGCCAGTAGGCGAGGACCGGGCTCGAACTATCGCGCGAGCTTGCTGCGCTTCGCGCCGTAGCGCAGGTAGATCACGAGCCCGACCGCGAGCCAGATCGCGAAGCGCCACCAGTTCGTCGCGGGCAAGCCGGCGATGAGCGCGAGGCAGGCGACGGCCGCGAGCACGGGCGTCACGGGATAACCGGGGCACCGAAACGGGCGCGCGCGCTCGGGCTCGCGGACGCGCAGCGCGATCACGCCCACCGCCACGAGCAGGAACGCGAACAGCGTGCCGATGTTCGTGAGCTCGAGGGCCTGATCCTGTGTGACGAACGTCGGCGTCACGCCCACGAAGACGCCCGTGAGCACGGTGCCGAAGGCGGGCGTGCGGAAGCGGCCGTGAACGCGCGCGAAGGCGGGCGGCAGGAGGCCGTCGCGCGCCATCGCGAAGAGGATGCGCGGCTGCCCGAGCTGGAAGACGAGCAGGACGGCGGTCACGGCGATGACGGCGCCGAGCGACATGAGCGTCGCGAGGCGGTCGAGCCCGGCGGCGCGCAGCGCGCGCGCGAGCGGATCCCCGGTGGCGAGCAGCTCCGACGGCACGAGGCCCGTCATGACGGCCGCGACGGCAACGTAGAGCACCGTGCAGATGCCGAGCGACCAGAGCATGCCGCGCGGCAGGTCGCGTTGCGGCACGCGCGTCTCCTCGGCGAGCGTCGAGACGGCGTCGAACCCGATGTACGAGAAGAACGCGAGCGAGGCGCCCGTCCACACGCCGCGCAGGCCGTGCGGCGCGAAAGGGTGCCAGTGCGCGGGCTCGACGTAGGCCGCGCCCACGCCCACGAAGCCGAGCACGAGCACGAGCTTGAGCAGCACCATGCCGGCATTGAGGCGGGCGCTCTCGCGCACGCCGCGCACGAGCACGAGCGTGAGCGCCGCCACGACGAGCAGCGCCGGAAGGTTGAAGCCGACGACGAGGGTGCCGAACGGCGTGTGCAGCACGGGCGCGATCGCGCGCAGCGCCGGATCGCGCGCGACGGTCTGCAGGTCTGTCGCCATCCAGGCCGGGAAGTCCAGGCCGAACGCGCCGCGCAGGAAGGAGCGCAGATAGTCCGCCCAGCTCTGCGCGACGTAGATGTTGCCAACGGCATATTCGATGATGAGGTCCCAGCCGATGATCCAGGCGAAGATCTCGCCGAGCGCGACGTACGAATAGGTGTAGGCGCTGCCCGCGACGGGCACCATGGCCGCGATCTCGGCGTAGCAGAGCGCGCACAGGCCACAGACCGCGGCCGTGAACAGGTACGACAGCACGAGCGCCGGCCCCGCGCCCGGGTGCTGCGCGCTGCCGGCCGCCATCTCGCCCACGCTCGAGAAGATGCCCGCGCCCACGACGGCGCCCACGCCCATGAGCGTGAGGTCGAACGCGCCCAGTGTGCGGCGCAGACCGCGCCCCGCCGCGCCCTCCCCGGCCGGCTCCAGCTCGCCCAGCACGGCGTCGGCGCGCTTACGGCGGAGCAGGTCGGCCAGCTTCACGAGGCGACCGTGCCGGCTGCCGCGCGCGCCGTCAAGCCGCCGCGACGAATCTGCACATTCGCTCCGATTCGTCCTAGAGTCGCCCCCACGAGATGGAGATCTCCGCCAAGGGAGTCCTGTTC
>DASZFV010000313.1:0-11730 GCA_035939455.1 Polyangia bacterium | reverse complement strand
GAGATCGTGCACCCCGAGATGGGCCAGGTCATGCTCGACCAGGTCGTTAAGGCGGTGAACGACCTCGCCATGGTCGAGCAGCGGTCGATGATGGAGGGGCGGCGCATGGTGATGGTGATCGGTCCGCGGGGCGGCGTCATTCGCGCGCCGGGCGCGCCGCCGCCGGCCGCGAGCGCGCCGCCGCGCGGCGGTCCCGCGCCGACCGGGAGCCCGGCACCGGCCGCCGGCGCGGCACCTGCGACCGCGGTCGGCGCCGAGGGAGCGTCGCCATCGGCCGCGTCGGCAGCCCTCAAGCCGGCGCCCGTCGCGGCGAAGCCCGCGTCGTCCGCCCCGTCCCTCGCCCCGAAGCCGACCGCGGCCCCCGCGGGCGACAAGGCCCCGGCCAAAGCCTGATCGGTCTAATATCGGCGGGCATGCGCCGGGCCGCGTTCCTCGTCGTGACGATTGTCGGCGCGCTCGGCGCAGCCGGCTGTCGACACGAAGGGTGCGTCGGCGGCGACGACGGTCACTGCGTTCCGCCGACCGCCTGCGCGGCGTTACCGACGGCGACCTGCGCCGGGGTGGCCGAGCTCGCCGTATTCCGCGTGGCCGACGCGACGGCGCGCGCGCCCGGCCCCAAGGCGTTGGCCGCCGTCGGCGACTTCGTCCTCGAGAACGATCGCCTGCGCGCCGTGCTGGACGCGCCCGAGCACGCCCAGGGCCTGGCGCCCTCGGGCGGGACGATCATCGACCTGTCGCCGATCGATGCCCAGGGCGCCGCCACGGGCGATCAGGTGAACGGCATCTCCCAGGCCGCGGGCCTGCTCCCGCGCGACGCCGTCCACTACGAGACGTGGGAGGTGCTCGACGAGCGGCTCGCGCAGACGTCGGCGGGCGCCTATGTTGCCGTCGTGTTTCGCGGCCACCTCGAGGGCGATCGCCGCGTGACGGTCGTCACGCGCTACGAGCTGCGGGCCTGCGAGGCCGGGCTCCGCGTGCGCACCGACCTCTACAACGGCGCCCGGGATCCGAACACGCTGTCGCTCACGGACGGGTATTTTTGGGGCGACCGCACCCTCCTGCCGTTCATCCCGCTCGCGGGTCACGGCTTCCGCGCGCCCGAGCTCGACCTCCTCCACCTGTCGCGCGCCTGGCGCGAATGGCCGTTCATGGCCGCGCGCACGCAGGCTGTCCCCGAGGTCGCGTACGCCGCCGTGCCGTGCAATCGGGCCGTGGCGGCGGGCTTCAACGACCCGACGCTGTCGGCGGCCGGCGTGCCGCTCGCGCCGACCTTGCCAGGCGACGGGCTGTCCTTCGAGCGCTTCATCCTGGCGGCCCCCGGTCCCGGCCTCTCGGCGGCCGTCGACGAGGCCATGCGCGTGCGCAGCTTCGTCCACGGCGATGCGCCCGCGGTCACGGTCACGGGTCGCGTCGTGACGTCCGCGGGTCCGCTCGACGGTCGCGACGGGCGCGCGGCTTCGCTGCTGTTCTACGAGCCCGCGCCCGGCGCCGATCCCGACGACGAGACCAGGCGCACGCCGCGCACGGAAGCCGTGCCGGGCCCAGACGGACGGTTCCACGTCAAACTGCCGCCGAACCGCCTCTACCGCGTCCAGCCTTACGCGTTCGGCCGGCCCGCCGCCGCCCCGAGCTCGCTGGCGCTCGCCGAAGCCGATCTCGACGCGGGCGACATCACGCTCGCGCGCGCGGGTCACCTCGTGGCGACGGTCGAGGATCGACCGGGAGAGCGCGCCACCTTCGCGGAGCTCGTGCTCATCCCCGTGGACGCGCCCGGGGTGAACGCGCCGCCTCCCAGCCTCTACGGCCTCTTCGCGGGCAGCGATCCTATGCTGGGGCCGCCGCACGGCGGCTCGCCCGCCGGCAACCGCGCGCTCACGACGGACGGTCGCTTCGACCTGCTCGTGCCCGCGGGGCAGTACTATGTCTACGCGACGCGCGGGCCGTTCGCCTCGCTCGATCGCCGCGAGATCGATCTGGGCGCCGGCGAGGAGGCCGCGATCTCGCTGCTCACCGAGAGCTTGCCCGACCTCTTGCCCGCGGGGACGCTCTCGGGCGACTTCCACGTCCACGGCGGCGCCAGCTACGACTCGTCAATCCCGGACCAGGATCGCGTCGTGAGCTTCCTGGCGTCGGGCGTCGACGTCATCGTGGCGACCGATCACGACGTCGTGACGAGCTACGCTGACACCCTCGCGACGCTGGGCGTGACCGACCAGCTCATCGTCGTGCCCGGCGTCGAGCAGACGCCCAACATCCTGTGGTTCGACGTGCCGGGGCAGACCTTCCCCAAGACGGTGGGTCACTTCAACTTCTGGCCGCTCGCGAAGGACGCGCTCGCGCCGCGCAACGGCTCGCCGTGGGACGAGCTGCGCGAACCCGGACAAATGATGGACGACATGGAGCCCACCTACGTGGGCGCAGGCGTCCGACAGATGAACCACCCCTGGTCCGACGCGAAGCTGGGGCGCGACCAGGGCTTCATGCGCATGATCGAGATGGACCCGCGCCGGCCGCTCACCGACCCGGGCTACTTCGCGGGCAATGTGCTCCTCCGCCGGCCGGGCGCGCACTTTCGGAACATCGACTTCGACGTCCAGGAGGTCATGACAGGAGCCTCGCGCCGCGATTGGCTGCGCTACCGCGCCATCTGGTTCTCGCTGCTCTCCCAGGGCTACAGGCGCGCCGGCGCCGCAAACAGCGACTCGCACACGCTCACGATCGAGCGCGTCGGGTACCCGCGCAACCTCGTCTTCGGCGGACACGATCGCGCGACCTTCGATCGCGAGCGCTTCGACGCCGACGTGCGCGCGGGGCACATGTTCGGCACGAACGGGCCCGTGCTCGACGCGACGATCGACGACGCGAAGGGGACGCTTCAGCGGCCGGGTCTTGTGGAGTTCGCGCCGGGAGACAAGTCGGTGCTCACGGTCGCCGTCGCTGCCGCGCCATGGATCCCCATGACGGAAGTGCGCGTCTTCGTCAACGGCGCGCTCGCGAAGACGGTCGACGTCTCGGCGTCGTTCGCCGGAAGCGACCACTTCGGCCTCGCCGCGCCGCGCGCCGTCGTCTCGATCCCGCTCGACAGCCTGTCGTTGCCGCCCACGGCCGATGCCTGGATCGTGGTCGAGGCGGGCTTGCACCAGGACGAGCCGCCCGACGACGACGGAGACGGGCTGCCCGACCTGCCCGACGCCGACCTGCCGACGCGCCCGCCCAACGCGGCCGAGACCGACCTGTCCCGCTTCGACCTCGAGGCGGTCGCGCCCGGCGTCTGGCCCGCGGCCTTCACCAATCCCTTCTTCCTCGACCGGAACGGCGTGGCGGGCTGGCAAGCGCCGGGGCTGGGGCCTTGAAGATGGGCGACCGCGTCGCTGCGGTTGTTGCCTTCGTCGTGGCCGCCGTCCTTGAGGTCACGGCCGCGCGCGCGGAGATCTGTACGGAGGCGGCCCGCGCCCAGGGCGGGCCGCTCGCCGGAGGCACGGACGCCGCCGACTTCGGCGCGATACCCGAGGCCTGCTCCGGCACGGACCTCGGGCTGCGGCTGCGGGGGACCGCGCTCGTCGCGAGCGCGAATCCGGACTTCTTCGGCGCCGTCGTGGCGACCTCGACGTTGCGCCTGCGCCAGCGCCTCACGCGCTCGTCACGGACGTGGCTGACGCTCGCGGCTGACCTGTTGACTTACCGTTACGTCGTCAACGGCCCGGTGGACTCCCAGGGCTTCGGCTTCGGCCCTCCCACGGTGGGCCTCCACCGCGCGCTGGGCGAGTGGCCGCGCACGGCCACCGCCGTCTATGGGCGCGCGCTGCTCCCGCTCGACACGGCCCGCAGCAGCGGCGTTCGCACGGGCCTCGAGCTCGGCCTCACGGGCCGGCGCCAGCTGGGGACGACCGGGCGCGCGGGCGTTCAGGGCGGCGTCGCCATGATCGCGCCGTTCGTCGTCGTCGCGGGGCAGACACACACCGTCTTCGAGCCCGTGGCACTCCTCGAGGCTTGGTTCGCGCCGCGGCCGCGGCTCGGTCTGTCGGCAGGCCTGTCCGTGCGCGCCGAGGTCTCGCCCGACCCGACGTTCCTCACGCTCGCGGCGCGCGTCGCGGCGCGCATCGCGCTGCGTCACGGCCTCGCGGCGGCGATGCTCGTCGAGGTCCCTGTCACGGGCGAAGACCGGACGGATCTCATCTCGGCGTTCTATCTCGGCTGGGCCTCCTCCGAGTGACCTCGAGCCTCCCCAAGACTCTTGCGCAGACCCCCGGAATCGCTATACTCCGCCGCGCTCATGGCCAAGATAAAGATGAAGTCGAACAGCAGCGCCAAGAAGCGCTTCAAGCTCACCGCCAACGGTCGCGTGAAGCGCAAGAAGGCCTATCTGCGCCACTGCCTCACGCACAAGACCTCGTCGGCGAAGCGACGCTTGCGCCGCGGCGCCTACGTCAGCAAGACGCAGGAGCATCAGATCAAGGCGATGCTTCCATACGCCTAGCGGTGTCGCGGACCCGCTCTAAAGAAGAACCACGGAACAAGGGATTGGGACATGCCTCGCGCTAAAGGTGGATACAAGTCTCGGCATCGGCGGAACCGCATCAAGAAGCACGCGAAGGGCTTTCGCGGCGGGCGGTCCAAGCTCTGGAAGGCCGCCGTAGAGGCCGTCCACCGCAAGTGGCGGTACGCGCTGTTCCACCGGCGCAAGCGCAAGCCGGACTTCCGCGGCCTTTGGATCGTGCGCATCAACGCGGCCGCGCGTGACCTCGGCGTGTCTTACTCGCGGCTCATCGCCGCGCTCGACAAGGCCAACATCGCGCTCGACCGCAAGATCCTCTCGGACCTCGCGATCAGCGACCCGGGAGCCTTCAAGAAGGTCGTCGAGACCGCACAGGCGTCGGCCTAGCGGCCCCGTCGGGCACAGGGCCGCTACGCGACGGCGTCACGCGAAGGCATTAGAAGACTCGAAGGCGGACGAGAGAGACGAGGGCCATGCCCAGCGCTGGCGCAGCCGCGATCGTCGCCGAGCTCGATCGGCTCGCGGGCGAGCTCGTAGCGGAGCTCGGCGGTCTCGCGACGGAGCAGGAAATCCGCGCGGCGCAGGCGCGCTATCTCGGCAAGAAGGGTCGCCTCGCGGAGCTCATGAAGGCACTCGGCCGCCTGCCGGCCCAGGATCGTCCCGTCGTGGGAGAGGCGGCCAACCGCGCCAAGGGCAGCATCGAGGCGGCCGTGGGCGCGCGTCTCGCGGCGCTCGCCGAGGCGGTGCTCGGCGCCGATCTCGCGCGTGTCCTGGACGTCACGCTGCCGGGCCGCGGCCCGCGCCTCGGCACGCTGCACCCGCTCACGCTCGTGCGGCGCGAGATCGAGCAGATCTTCCTCGGCCTCGGCTTCGAGGTGCGCACGGGGCCGTGGATCGAGACGGAGTGGAACAACTTCGACGCCCTCAACACGCCTGCCGATCACCCCGCGCGTGACATGCAGGACACCTTCTTCGTCGAGGGGGGACGCATCCTGCGGTCGCACACCTCGCCCGTGCAGATCCGCACCATGCTGGCCGGCCCTCCGCCCGTTCGCATCGTCGCGCCCGGCAACGTCTTCCGCCGCGACGACGACGCCACGCATACGCCCATGTTTCCCCAGCTCGAGTGCCTGCTCGTCGACGAGGGCGTCTCGTTCGCCGACCTCAAGGGCACGCTGCTGCACTTCGTCCAGCGCTTCTTCGGTCCAAAGCTCGGCGTGCGCCTTCGGCCAAGCTACTTCCCGTTCACGGAGCCGTCCGCCGAGGTCGACGCCGCGTGCTACCTGTGCGAGGGCAGCGGGCTGGCACTCGCGGGCGTGTCGAAGAGCCCCGAGGCCGTGGGCCGGGCCTGCAAGCTGTGCAAGGGCAGCGGGTGGATCGAGATCGGCGGCTCTGGGATGGTGCACCCGAACGTCTTCAAGGCCGTCGGCTACGACCCGAAGGTCGTCTCGGGCTTCGCCTTCGGCATGGGCCTGTCGCGCATGGCCATGCTCAAGTACGGCGTCGACGACCTAAGGGCGTTCTACGAGAACGACACGCGCTTCCTCGCGCAATTTCGGTGACATGAGCGCGCGACGATGAAGATCTCCTTCAACTGGCTGCGCGAGCTCGTCGAGCTGCCGCCCGGAGTGACGGCCGACGCCGTGGCCGCGCGGCTCACGCTCGCTGGGCTCGAGGTCGAGTCGATCGAGCGCCGCGGACGCGAGCTCGGCGGCGTCGTCCTCGCCGAGGTCGTGGCGCGAAAATCGCATCCGGCCTCGGACAAGCTGTCGATCGTCCGCGTGCGCGCGGGAGCGGGCGAGGAGAATGTCGTGTGCGGCGCGTCCAACGTCCCGTCACCCGGCGGACGCGTGGCGTGGGCGCCGCCGGGGGCGCGTCTTCCCGGCGGGCGCACGCTCGAGCGCAAGGACGTCCGGGGCGTGTCGTCGCCGGGCATGCTCTGCAGCGAGCTCGAGCTCGGCATCGGCGAGGGAGGTGACGGAATCTTGATTCTGTCATCCGACGCCCCAGACGCTCCGCTCGGCGCCGAGATCGCGAGCCAGCTCGGCGTCCTCGACGAGATCCTCGAGGTCAACGTCACGCCGAACCGGCCGGACGCGCTGTCGCACGCCGGGATGGCGCGCGAGGTCGCGGCGCTCTTCGAGACCCGCTGGCGCCTCCCGGCGCTCGACGCTGCGCCGCAGGGGCCTTTCCCGCCGGGGCGGGGCATCGACGTCGACATTCGCGACCCCGAGGCGTGCCCGCGCTATCTGGCCCGCCTCGTGACCGGCGTGCGCGTGGCGCCGAGCCCCGTGGCCATGCGCGTTCGCCTCGCGGCCTGCGGCGTTCGCCCCCTGTCGAACCTCGTCGACGTCACGAACTACGTCATGCTCGAGACCGGCCATCCACTGCACGCCTTCGACCTCGCCAAGCTCTCGGGCGACATCCATATCCGCCGCGCCGCGCGCGCGGAGCGCATGACGACGCTCGACGGCGCGGATCGGCCGCTGCAGGAGAACGACATCGTCATCGCCGACGACAAAGGACCGGTCGCGCTTGCGGGCGTCATGGGCGGCGCCGGCAGCGAGGTGTCGGAGGGGACGACGGCCGTGCTCCTCGAGGCCGCGACGTTCGATCCCCGTGCCGTGCGGCGCACCGCCAAGCGGCTCGGGCTGCACTCGGAGGCCTCGCACCGCTTCGAGCGCGGCGTCGACGGCAACGGGCTTCAGTACGCGAGCGCGCGCGCGGCGACGCTGCTGGCGCGTCTCGGAGGCGGCGCGCTCGCCGGCGACGTCGTCGATCGCCACCCGCGGATCCCCGCGCCGCGCGTCGTCTCGCTGTCGATAGCGGGGCTGCGTCGGCTCGCCGGGTTCGACATTCCGCTCGACCAGGCGGCGCGGCACCTTCAGTCCGTCGAGATCGAGACGGCGCCCGTGACCCCCGGCGACGAGTCCGTCACGGCCACGGTGCCGACGTTTCGCCCAGACATCACGATCGAAGAAGACCTCGTCGAGGAGGTCATGCGCCTGCACGGCTACGATCGCGTGCCCGCGCGCTTGCCCGCCGGTCGACGCGCCCCCGAGCCCAGCCCCGAGGCGCTGGCCGACCGGGCCCGCGACGCGCTCGCGGCGCTGGGCCTGCACGAGGCCGTGACGTGGGCCTTCGTGCCTCGCGCCTGGCTCACGGCGCTTGCGGCCGGCGCGCAGAAAGAAGACCCGCTCGCCGACGGCATCGTCGTTAAAAATCCCATCTCGGCGGACTACGAGGTCATGCGCACCTCGTTGCTGCCGGGTCTCGTCGACGCGGCCAAGCGCAACCTGGCGCGCGGCGTGACGGACGTTGCGCTGTTCGAGGTCGGGCCGGTCGTGCGCCGCGCGCCAAGCAAGGACGTCAAGGAGGCGCCCGACGAGCCGAGGTACGCCGCGGCGATCTGGGTCGGGCGCGGCGCGGGCTGGCTCAAGCCGGGCGAGCCCCTCGACTTTTACGACGCCAAGCGGGCGGCGGCGGAGCTCCTGCGCGCGCTCGGCGTCGCCGCGCCCGTCTTTCGCGCGCGCCCCGAGGGCCGCTCGATGCACCCGGGCGCGGGCGCCGATATCTTCGCGGGCGGTTCACCCGCGGCGAGCGCGGCCGCGGGCGCCCCGCGCGCGGGCCGCCCGCCCATCGGCATGGTGGGCGAGCTCGATCCGCGGCTCGCACGCGCCTTCGGCCTCGACGCGCGCGCTCTCTATCTCGAGCTGGCGCTGGACGCCGTCGCGGGCGCGGGCGGGGCAGTGCAGAGCGCGCCGACGCCCCGTTACCCGTCGGCGACCCGCGACGTGTCGTTCTGGATCGACCTCGCTGTCACGGCGGACGACCAGCGGCAGGCCTTGCTGGCCGCCGCCGAGCCGCTCGTGCGCGAGCTCGCGGTGCTCGAGGATTTCCGCGACCCGAAGTACGCGCCCGCCCGCAAGAAGGGGATGCTGTGGACGCTGACCTACCGAGCGGACGATCGCACGCTCACGGACGCCGAGGTCGACGCCGCCCACGCCCGCGTCGTGGCGGCGCTCGGCGCGGCCCACGCCATCGCGATTCGGTAGTAACCCATTGACCCAAAAGGCGTTTTTGGATATACGAAGACACCATGACGAAGGCCGACATTGTTGAGAACGTGTACGAGAAGGTCGGCGGATTCTCGAAAAAGGAAGCTGCCGAGATCGTCGAGACGGTTTTCGACACCATCAAAGAGACGCTCGAGCGCGGAGAGAAGATCAAGATCTCCGGCTTCGGGAACTTCGTCGTTCGCGACAAGAACGCGCGCGCGGGCCGCAACCCGCAGACCGGGCAAGAGATCACGATCAGCGCGCGGCGCGTGCTGACGTTCAAGCCGAGCCAGGTCCTCAAGAACGCGCTCAACGGCTGAGTGTGGGCGGGGATACGAATTGGCGCGAGGCTCCGTGACCGTCGCGTCGGGGATTCCCGACAAGCCTTTCTTCAAGATCGGCGATGCGGCCCGCCTCGTGGGCGTGAAGCCCTACGTGCTACGCTACTGGGAGACCGAGTTCCGGTCGCTCAAGCCGCAGAAGACGCGGTCTCAGCAGCGCCTCTACAAGCGCCGCGACGTCGAGCTCCTGCTGCGCATCCGCCACCTTCTCTACGAGGAGCGGTTCACGATCGAGGGCGCGCGCGCGCGGTTGCGCGAGCTCGGCCACGACGAGTCGCCGGCGCCGCCGCCGCCGCCGCCCGACGTGAGCCCCGAGGTGCTGCGAAAAATCAAGCAAGGGCTTCAAGATCTGATACGTATCTGCGGCGATTGACCGCGAATTTCACTCATCGGGGCGTGGCGCAGCCTGGTTAGCGCACCTGTCTGGGGGACAGGGGGTCGCTGGTTCAAATCCAGTCGCCCCGACTGCGGGTGGGGAGGGCCTTAACGGCCCTCCCCACCGACCCCTCCCTCGCCCCCAGGGCCCACTGCGCCGTCCGATTCCGCTCTTGAGTCCGGTGAGCCAGGGGGCCGTTGTGTATGTGTATAAGGAGGGCATGAACGAACGGCCGTTGATCCTGGTGACGAACGACGACGGCGTGAATGCCCCCGGGATTGCGGCGGCCCGAGAGGCGCTTCTTTCCATAGGGGAGGTCATTGTCGCTGCGCCCGACCGAGAGAGAAGCGCGTCGTCGCACTCGATCTCGCTCGACCGACCGCTGCGCGTAGACGAGGTCGAGGCGGGGGTGTTCGCCGTCGACGGGACGCCGGTGGATTGCGTGTACCTGGCGTTGCTGCACCTCGTGCCCCGGCGGCCCGCCGTGGTCGTTTCGGGAATCAACAACGGGTACAACCTCGGCTCCGACGTCTTCTACTCGGGCACGGTCGCGGGCGCCGTCGAAGCGGCGCTGCGCGGTGTTCCCGCGATCGCCATCTCGCTCGAGCGCCGCCGGGCCCAGGATTTTTCGCACGCGGCGGGATTTCTCCGGGCGCTCGCGGCCGAGGTCGTGAGGAGAGGCGAGGAGGCCCTGCCGGAGCGGTCGCTCCTGAGCGTCAACGTGCCGCCCGGGCCCGTGACCGGGTACGAGGTGACGTTTCTCGGGCGGCGCGTCTACCGCGACCAGGTCGATGTCCGGGAGGACCTGCGCGGTCGGTCGTACTACTGGATCGGAGGTCCCGAGGAGAGCGCGACCGACCTGCCGGGCTCCGACTGCAGCGCCGTGCGGGACGGGCACGTTTCCCTCACGCCACTCGGCCTCGACCTGACACACAGGCGGCTCATCGGCGAGCTCGTCGAGTGGCAGGTCGGGAAGTTCGTGCGCGAGGCGGTCGGGCACGCTAAGACGTAGGGATGGACGGGTCGGGGGTGGCCGAGGACGCCCGCTTCGCCGAAGCGCGGCGGCGCATGGTGCGGGAGCAGCTCGTGCGGCGCGAGATCGCCGATCCGCGGGTCCTCGTCGCGATGGGGACGGTGCGGCGTCACCTGTTCGTCGCGGCGGCGCTCGCCGACAGGCCTACGGCGATCGTCCATTGCCCATCGGCTTCGGGCAGACGATTTCCCAGCCGTACATGGTGGCGCGCGCCACCGAGCTCGCGGAACCGCGCGAGGGCGATCGCGCCCTCGAGGTGGGCGCCGGGTGCGGCTACCAGGCGGCCGTGCTCGCGAAGCTCTGCGCCGAGGTCTTCGCTGTCGAGATCGTGCCGGGCCTCGCGAGCCAGGCGCGCGCGACCCTGGCGGCGCTCGACGTCCGAAACGTCACCGTCGACTCGTTCGACGGCAGCGCCGGCTGGCCCAAGCACGCGCCCTACGACGTCATCATCGTCTCGGCGGGCGCCCCGCGCGTGCCGCCGTTGCTCGTCGACCAGCTCGCCGACGGCGGGCGGCTCGTCGTGCCCGTGGGTCCGCGCGAGGAGCAGACCCTGGCCGTCGTCCGCCGCAACGGCGATCGTTACGAGACGCGCGAGGACACGCGCTGCCGGTACGTCGACCTGCTCGGCCGCTTCGGCGTCGGGACCGAGCCTCCAGCCGCGTAGGGGCGGCGGCTTGTGCCCGCCGGCCCGGCCGGCGGGCCTATATAATGTGCGCCGCATGGCGCCCCGGTGGATGCTCCTGGTCGCCGTCGTTCCGGTCCTCGCCGCCGGGTCGGCGGGTTGCCACTTTTCGCGCGCGCCAATGCACCCGGAGACGCCGCCGGGATCGTGGTACGTCGTCTCGCGCGACGAGACGCTGGACGACATTGCCAAGCGAGCCGGCGTTCCCGCCGGTGACATCCTCGAGCTCAATGGGCTCGCGCGCGCCGGGGACGTCAAGCCCGGCCGCCTGATCTTCGTGCTCGCCGCGCAAGAGCCGTCGAACGAAGCGACCCTTCCTCATGGGCCGACCGGCGCCGCCAGCGCCAGGTCGGAGGCCGCGCCGCCGCCCGGCGCGGCGCGGTTCCGATGGCCGCTCGCCAACGTGCCCCACGACGTCGGTTCCCCGTTCGGCACGCGCGACGGACGGGCGCACGAAGGGATCGATCTGCCCGCGCCCACGGGCACGCCGGTCGTCGCCGCCGCAGACGGCGAGGTCGTCTACGCTGGCGACGGAATCCGCGGCTACGGCAACCTCGTCGTCCTCCAGCACTCTGGCGATCTGCTCACGGTCTACGCGCACAACTCGGCGCTGTTCGTGGCGCCGGGGCAGGCGGTGCGCGCGGGCGACCGCATAGCCGCCGTGGGACAGACCGGCCGCGCCACGGGGCCGCACTTGCACTTCGAGGTCCGGCAGGGGCAAATTCCCCGAGATCCCATCAGCTAC
>DASZFV010000312.1:0-1788 GCA_035939455.1 Polyangia bacterium | reverse complement strand
GCCGAGGAGCTCGGCGGCGCGGTTCTTGTTGCCGCCCGTGCGCTCGAGCGCCTCGCCGATCATGCGGTCCTCGACGGCCTCGAGCATGGCGCGTAGATCAGTCCCGTCCTTCGGGAGCTCCGGGATCTCGGTGCCCGTCGTGGGCGTGGGGCGCGGCGTCCGGATCTGCAACGGCAGGTCGGCGAAGCCGAGCTCCCCCACGCCTTTGACGATGACGACGCGCTCGAGGACGTTCTCGAGCTCGCGAATGTTGCCCGGCCAGTGGTAGGCCTTCAGCGCCGCCATCGCCTGGGCGCCGACGCCCGTGACCTGGCGCCTGTGACGCTCGTTGGCCCGCGCGAGAAAATGCTCGGCCAGGCTCGTGATGTCCGTGGCGCGGCTCATGAGCTTTGGCATCTCGACGGGGATGACGTTGAGCCGCCAGAAGAGGTCGGCGCGGAAGCGGCCGTTCGCGACCTCGTTCTCGAGGTTGCGGTTGGTGGCCGCGAGGATGCGCACGTCGACCTTCGTCGGCGTCTCGTCGCCGACAGGGTAGAGCTCGCCGTCCTGGATGAGGCGCAGCAGCTTCGCCTGCACCCCGAGCTCCATCTCGCCGATCTCGTCGAGGAAGATCGTGCCGCCGTCGGCCTGGGCGAAGCGGCCCGCGCGCGAGGTTGTCGCGCCCGTGAAGGCGCCGCGGACGTGCCCGAAGAGCTCGGACTCGACGAGCGTCGGCGGGATGGCCGCGCAGTTCACGGCGACGAACGGCTTGTTGGTGCGTGACGAGCCCGCGTGCAGCGAACGCGCCGCGAGCTCCTTACCCGTGCCCGACTCACCGGTGATGAGCACGGTGCAACGCGTGTCAGCCACCTGCGAGAGGAGGGCGAGCACGGGCACCATCACGGGATCGTCACCGAGGAGCCAGGGCGCGACCCGGTCTCGCCACCCGCGCGGATCCTCGCCGTGCGCGGGCGTCGCGGGCGGCTTGAGCACGGCCGCCACGGCGTCCTCGAGCGTCTGCACGTCGAACGGCTTGATCAGGAAGTCGCGCGCGCCCGCGTGCATGGCCTTCACGGCGTCGGGGATCTCAGCGCTCCCGCTCATCGCGATGACAGGCGTCCCGGGCGCCACTTTGCGCGCCGCGTTCAGGATCTCGAAGCCGCTCACGCCGGGCATGCGGATGTCCGTCAGGATCATGTCGAAGCGCTCTTGCTGCAGCTTGGCAAAGCCGGCCGGGCCGTCGGCCGTGACGACCTCGTGTCCAGCGGTGCGCAGGATCCGCCCCAGGCTCCGGAGGAGCGAATCTTCGTCGTCGCAGAGGAGAATCTTGCCCATGGGTCGCTATCGCTTCGGGATGCCGACAGAAGGACTGGATGACATGTCCGCGGCTCAAGTTTCTCACGAATTGGTCGAGGTCGGCTACTTTTTTGCGATACAGCCTACAATTACCGGAGTCTTCGATGATCGGAGTGGATTCGAGTGGATTGGAGTGGATTGGAGGACTGGAGCGGCTTGTGAGGAGGCGCGCCCTTCGGGGCGGCTCGCGCGCGCACGCACGCGTTCGCGGGCGAGCGAGAACGATGATGCACCGCGCGGCCATGGCGGCGATGGCTCCGTACCGCGCGGCCGCCGCCGGAGCGGGCCCCTTGATTGTGCGCCCGTGACCATCTAAACCGTGCGTGTCATGAAGGATCCGGCGCGAACGCTCCTCGGCCAGGTGGAGCGCGAGGTGGCGGCGCTCCCCGGCGCCTCCCTGTATCCCGGCGCGGGGTCCGACGTGGGCGCGCGCTTCGAGGCGCTCATGGGCGT
>DASZFV010000311.1:0-6573 GCA_035939455.1 Polyangia bacterium | reverse complement strand
CGCATGGTGACCTTGAGATCGGCACCCGAGCCCTGCCAGCCGCGAATCTCGCCGACGCCGAATGACGGGTGGCGCAGCTTCGCGCCCACCTGCAGGCCCGGGCCGTCGGAGTCCGCATGATCGTAGTCCACGGTGAGCTCGCCCGTGGACTTCTTCGCGGCGAGCCTCGGCTTCGGCGGAGGTGACGACGCCCCGCGGAGCTGGAACGAGGGCTCGGGCTCGGCCTCCGGCTTCGACCAGCTGCCGCCCCATGGGCCCCGGCCGCGGGTGTCCTCGTAGTAGTAGGTGGGCCGCTCCATGACGATGGCGTCGAGGGCGTCCGCGGGGAGCTCGCGAAGGAAGCGGCTCGGGACGCCGGGGAGCTCCTGGCCCGAGAGGCGTCGGCGCCGCACGCGCGACAGGTAGAGGCGCGTGCGCGCGCGCGTGACGGCGACGTAGCAGAGGCGTCTCTCCTCCTCGACGGCCGAGTCGTCGTCGACGCTGCGCGCGTGCGGGAAGATGCGCTCTTCGAGCCCCGTGATGAACACCGTCGGGAACTCCAGACCCTTCGCCGTGTGCACCGTCATGAGCGAGACGGCGCCCTTCTCGGCGTCGTAGCCGTCGACGTCGGACTGCAGGGCGATGCGCTCGAGGAAGCCGTGCAGAGTCGGCTCCTCTGCCTCGCGCTCGTACTCGCGCATCTGCGCGATGAACTCCATGAGGTTCTCGCCGCGGCCCTCGGCCTCGAGCGACGCCTCGGCGGCCAGCGCGTCGCGGTAGCCGCTCTCCTCGAGCACCTTCTCGGCGAGATCGGCAGGCGCCAGGCCCGCGCTCTCGCCGCGGAGCTTATCCATGAGCTTCACGAACGCCGCGACCTTCTTGCGCGGTCCGGGGCCGAGCAGCGGCTCCTCTAGCTCCGCGCGCTCGACGGGCTCGAAGAGGCCGTCAGCCTCGTCGACGCCGGCCGGCTCGGCGGCCGCGAGCGCGAGCGCGTCCCAGGCCGAGATGCGACGCTCGTAGACGAGCGCGCCGATGCGGTCGACCGTCGCCGCGCCGATGCCGCGCGCCGGGACGTTGACGATCCGCTGCAGCGCGATCCCGTCGTCCGGGTTGGCGATGGCGCGCAAGTAACACACGAGGTCCTTGATCTCGGCCCGGTCGAAGAAGCGCGTGCCACCCACGACGACATAGGGGATGTCGCGCGCGCGCAGCGCGTCCTCGAGGACGCGCGACTGCGCGTTCGTGCGGTAGAACACCGCGACGTCGCGCGGCGACAGCTTCTCGCGCAGACCCTCGTCGATGCGCGCCGCCACGAAGTCCGCCTCGTCGCGCTCGGTCTCGCCCTCGAAGAGCACGATGCGCTCGCCCTGGCCGGCCTCGGTATAGAGAACCTTGGGCCGCCGCTCCGAGTTCTTCTCGATGATGGCGTTGGCGGCGCGCAGAATGTTACCCGTCGAGCGGTAGTTGCGCTCGAGCTTGACGACGCCCGCGCCGGGATGGTCGCGCTCGAAGTCGAGGATGTTGCGGATGTCGGCGCCGCGCCACTTGTAGATCGACTGATCCTCGTCGCCCACGACCGTGATGCTGCGCGTGCGGTGCGACAGACAGCGCACGAGCTTGTACTGCACGCTGTTCGTGTCCTGGAACTCGTCGACGAGGACGTGATCGAAGCGCTCGGCGAGCATGTGCGCGACGGGCGTGTCGCCCACGCACAGGCGCAGCGTGTGCAGGAGCAGACCGCCGAAGTCGGTGGCGTTCGCGGCTGCCATGCGCTCCTCGAAGAGGTGATAGGCCTTCGCGACGACGTCGTCGAAGTAGTCGCCGGGCTGGAACGCCGCCGCCGTGACGCCCTGGTTCTCGAGGCGGTCGACGGCCGCGAGCACCTGGCGCACGGGGAACATGCGCTCGGGCACCTTGAGATCCGTCAGCACGCGCGCCATGAGGCGCCTCTGATCGTCGGTGTCGTAGATCACGAAGTCCTTGCGCAGACCGACCGCCTCGCCGTACTGGCGAAGCAGCCGCGCAGACATCGAGTGGAACGTCCCGACGGCGAGGCCCGCGAGCCCGACGCCGATGCGCTCGCGCAGGAGATCGCGCACGCGCTCGCGCAGCTCGCCGGCGGCCTTGTTCGTGAACGTCACGGCGAGGATGCGGCGCGGCTCCGCTCCGGTCGCGACGAGCCGCGCCAAGCGGTACGTGATGACGCGCGTCTTGCCCGAGCCCGCACCCGCGGCGACGAGCAGCGGCGCCGCCGGATAGACCACGGCGTCGAGCTGCCCCGCGTTCAGCTCGCGCGCGAGCGCCTCGCGCGAAAAGGGCTCCAGCCGGGGCCGCGCGTCGCGTCGTTCGGGGTGCTCGTCGTGCGCCACATCGGGCTCCATCCGGGGCTACTTTGTCAGAGCCAAGCAAAGGATGCGACGACGAAATCGGGCCGCGGCGCCTCGGGGCCGAGCCGTTCTGTGGCGGGCGACGTCTCAATGCTCATGCGCCGTCCGCTCCTCATGTCATTCCGGGAACGATCGATGTCGCCCAGCCCGCTCGGCCTGCTCGCTCTCGGCGTGCTCTCGCTGGCCGCCGTGACGGGATGCGGCTCCGGCCGGACGACACCCGGCAACACCGCGACGGGCGGCGCAGGTGTCGGCGGCGAGGGCGGCGCCACCGCTGGCAGCGCGGGCACGGCTGGGACCGTGACGACGGGCGCCGGTGGCGAGATGGTCGATTCGGGCCCCGCCGTCGACGTCGGCTCCGCCGCAGGTGCCTCCGATGCATCCGACTCCATCCCCGCGCCGGGCGATGGCGGAGGGTTCACCGATCCCGGCGTGGAGGGCGACGGCACGTTCCCGATCTCGCAGCCGTTCGTGACGGCTCCCGAGATGACCGATCACGCTGGCATCGCCAAGGGCCAGATCATTCAGTTCACGATGGCGAGCAACGCGACGTTCAACGACGGCGGGCGCAAGGTCGCCGTCTACATTCCTGCAAACTACGTGTCGGGCACGGAGATTCCCTTCATGGTGGCCCAGGACGGCGTCAACCCGCAGAACGGCGGCAGCTTCGGCCTCGACGATCTGCGCCCGCTCATGGACAACATGATCGCTGCCGGAAGGCTCCCGATGATGGCGGGCATTTTCGTCGACCCGGGCAACCAGCGCAGCGTCGAGTACGACACCGCCTCGGACAAGTACTACCAGTTCGTCGAAACGGAGCTCCTGCCCTTGGTCCTGATGCAGGTGCAGATCAAGAACATCACGCTCAACCTCACGAAGGACCCGCGCGGACGCGGCGCCTTCGGCGGCAGCTCGGGCGGCGCAGCCGCGTTCACGATGGGATGGTTCCACCCCGAATCGTACACGCTCATCCTCACGATCTCCGGCAGCTTCGTGAACCTACAGACCCCCGGCGCCGGCGCGTATCCGAAGACGCTGATCCCGAATTCCCCCGTGAAGCCGCTGCGCGTCTTCCTCGCGGCGGGCTCGAACGATCTCGGCGGCGGCCAGTGGCGCGCCGCCAACGACGCCACGGCGATGGCGCTCATGGCGAAGGCCTATCACTATCGCTACGTGACGGCCGCCGGCGCCGGCCACGAGGACGACGGCGCGCGCCGCGAGTACTTGCCCGCGGCGATGGAATGGCTCTGGCGCGGCTACCCGATCGTCAAGAAGTGACTCTCGCGGCGCCGACGCGGAGCTGGCAGACCTCGAGGTAGCGCGCCGCGGGCCACGCGACGGGCGTCGGGTAGTCGGGGGGCAGGCCGCCGAGCTCGAGCACCTGCGCCTGCCGGTCGGCCAGCGTCATCCCGGCCGCGACGTGCTTGAGCACGCTCGGACCTCGGTGCGTGTTCGAGGAGATCCAGAGGTGGCCACCCGCCTCGGGCAGCACGGCGCACGCGGCGTCGATGAGCTCGGGATAGTCGCGCTTCTGCGCCCACAGAGCCGCGCGCGCGCCCGAGACCGTCGGCGGATCGAGGATGACGACGTCGTAGGTCTCGCGCCGCGCGCGCGCAGCCTCGAGAAAGCGAAAGACGTCCGAGACCTCCCAGCGGTGCCCCGCGGGATCGAGCCCCGAGAGCGCGAAGTTCGCGCGCGCCCACGCGAGCGGGCCCGCCGCGAGATCGACGCTCGTGATGGCGGCCGCGCCGGCGCGCGCCGCCGCGAGCGAGAGCGCGCCCGTGTACGCGAAGGTGTTGAGCACGCGCTTTTCGTGCACGAAGCGCGCGAGCCCCGCGCGGTGCTCCCGCATGTCGGTGAAGAGGCCCACGTTGATGCCGCCGCGGAGGTGAACCTCGTACGGCACGCCCAGCTCGCGCACCACGAGCTTCTCCGGCGGCGCCTCGCCGACGACGTCGTCCTTCGCGCGCTCGGGCGTGGTGCCGGAGCCCTTGAGCCGCGTCTTGAGCACGGCGCCACGCAACGGAACGCCCGCGTGGGGCAGCACGTGCAGGGCGGCCTGCGCGAGGAGGCGGGCGTGACCGAGCAGCCCGCGCGACAGCGCCGTGATGACCGCGTAGGCGCCGTAAACGTCGGCCGCCAGCCCCGAGAGACCGTCGCCCTCGCCGTTCACGAGGCGATAAGCCGATTCACCGTCGGCCAGGCCGAGCGTGCGCCGGAGTGCGAGGGCCGGCGCGAGGCGGGCGCGAAAGAACGCGGCGTCGGGCGCGCGGCTCTCGTCGCCGTGCGCCCAGATGCGAACGACCTCGTTCTCCGGATCGGCCACACCCGTCGCGCGCGTTCCGCCGCGCGCGTCGAGGAGACGCACCGGCCTCCCCGGCTCGAGCGCCGTGGCGGCCTCGAGGTCGGAGAGCATGAGCTGCGGCGGCTCCGCGGCGAGCCGCTCCTCGCCCGCGGCCGTGAGCGTCACGCCGAAGAGGGACATGCGACGCATCTTACGCACGGAGGCCGTCTTCTGCGCTGGCGGTCGCGCGGTGCGTACATGATCGCTGTGTCAAAGATCGCGCGCGCGCCTTGGGATTCTGAGACCAGCCGCCGCCGCGGCCCCAGATTCGCTGGTTCCACGCTGGTCCGGTAATTGCTACTTGAGCCAGACATGAAGATCTCTCGTCTGCGCGCGCCCAGCGTCATGCCCTGCTTGGCCCTCGTCACGGCTCTTGGTTGCGGCTCGGTCGCGGGCGGCACCGACGGCGGTAGGGACGCCACCGCGGGCCAGGCAGGAGCCGCGGGTGGCAGCGGCAATGGCGGCGCTGGCGCGACTGGCAGCTCAGGCGCGACCGGCAGCGCAGGCTCGTCCGGCAGCGCAGGCTCGTCCGGCGGCGCAGGCTCGACTGGCGGCGCTGGCGCGACTGGCAGCGCAGGCGCGACTGGCGGCGCGGGCTCGTCCGGCGGCGCAGGCCACGACGGCGGCGCGGGCTCGACTGGCGGCGCGGGCCACGACGGCGGCGCGGGCTCGTCCGGCGGCGCCGGTCACGACGGCGGCGCTGACGGAGGCACGAGCTGCTCGGACCTCGCGACCCAATATTCCAAGGCCATGCCCGAGGCGCTGAGCTGCAAGGTGGGCGCGGCCGGGCAATGCGAGCAGGCCGTGAGCGAGTCGTTGTCGGTTTGCTTTTTCGGATGCATGACCTACGTCAACGACGCCTCGACGTTGAACGCGCTCAAGGCCGAGTGGCTCGCCGCCGGCTGCGACAGTCAACGCGGTATCGCGTGTCTTGCCGGCGCTGCCATCGCGTGCCTCAAGCCCACGCCCGGCAACTGCGTGGCGGCGAGCAGCGGCGGCATGTGCTCGTCGACCATCCTTACGACGAACTGAACGTCGCCCAGCGTGGCGGTCGCGCGACGGCGGCCGTTCATCTCGCTGGCCGCGTCAGACCAACGTGATCTGCCGCGCGTCGAGCAGCGCCATGACCTTAGCCACGACCTCGGCCTCGGGCTCGTCGCCGTCCACGACCAGATCTGACGGCTGCGCGCGGCCGGCGCGCGCATCCACGATTTCGACGAGCACGAGGGGCGCGTCCGGAATGAGCGCCTGCACGGCCGTCGCGTCGGCGAGGCCGATGACGTTCGTCGTCGACACGACGATGAGGCCGGCGTTGAGCAGGAGGTGCACGACCTCGCCGAAGCGCCGCACGAGCTCCGACTTCGCGCCGTCGACCCACAGGTCGTTGTCCACGCCGAGGAGCACGTTCGTCCCGTCGAGCATGTAGGCGGCGCGGCCTCTCGCGAAGAGCGCCTTCTCGACGGCGCGCGCGAGCTTGTGCTTCCCGACGCCGGCCTTGCCCACGAACATGACGAGCGCCGCGCGGTGGCCGTGGCGCGCCACGCGCTCGGCAGCCGTGACGCCGCCCGGCACCCAGTGAAAGTCGCGCATGCGCGCCTCGTCGCGCAGGTCGCGCAGGTCGTCCGAGACGGCCTCGGTGATGATGCCGCCGCCCGCGACGTCGTACTCGTCGACGATGACGAACCGCCCCGTCGCCTCGCAGTCCGCCGTCAGATCGAACGCGAGCGGCTGGCGCGCCTCGAGGACCACATCTGCGACGTCGTGCCGGCCGACGTGGTCCTTGCCGAGGCTGCTGCCCGCCTCGCTCGCGTCGATGACCTTGTTGATCTTGTGGATGCGCACGGGCAACGCCGTCGTGCCGAG
>DASZFV010000310.1:0-5730 GCA_035939455.1 Polyangia bacterium | reverse complement strand
GACGAAGGCCGATGGCAGCGCACGGCCGCGCGCTACGGCGTCTCCGAGCGCCGCTCGCGCGCGCGGCGCGTCCCGCCCCTCGAGCATCTTCGAGAAGGAGAGCGCCGAGAGCACGCGATCGGCGGGCTTTCCGCCGCGATCAATGGCGGCGTCGAGCAGGCGCGCGCAACGGACATCAGAGATGCGGCGGGCCGCGCCCCACGCGGCACCCAGCAGCGCGCACCCGCCGGCGACCATCTCGGCCACGCGCCACGACACGGACCCGCCGCGCGCGCGCCAGGCCGCGGCGCCGAGCGTCAGCGCGCCCAGCCCCAGCGTCGTCGCCGCGACGGCCGCTTCGACGGCAGCGAACCTCCGCGCGCGCCGCCGGATCCGGCGCAGCATGCGCATCAGCTGGGCACTCTCGCTCACGCGCCGATCTTACCATCACGCCGGGGGCCCGACGCGTCAGGGCGACGCCGCCGCGGGCGTATCGAAGTCGACGTCTACGGCGCCGCCGGCCGGCACGGTGACGACGCGCGCTGCGAGCAGCGCCCCCGGCGCGAGGGGCCGGGCCGCCTCGTCGTCGCTCTCGCCCAGCAGGCTCACGGCGGCCTCGATCGACAGCGGGTTCTTGACCGTCAAGACGAGCCGGCCCGGCGACCGCTCGCGCACCTGCGCCTCGACGTGGTCGAAGACGAAGACGAACCCGCTGCTCGTCCTGACGTAGACGCCGGGCACCTCCGAGTAAGACAGCAGGCAGGCCGCGTCGAAGACGCTCGTCGCCGGGACGATGCCCGGGGCGCCTTCGAGCCAGTCGCGCGTGTCGGCGCGCGCGCGGCGGGCGTCGCGCTCCTGTGCGACGGGCGCGCCGCGATCCGCTTGCTCGGCGAGCGGCAGGTACTGCGCGAGGTTGTGGACCGTGTCGCGCAGGAGCTCGAGGTGGGCCGCGTCGCCCGTCGCGCGATAGAGGCGAAAGAGGGCGTCGCCCGACAGCAACGTGTAGCCGGGCGCGCCGCGACCGTTCTGCGCGTTCGAGAGGACGGCGCCGCTCGTCCGAACGTCACCTGCGCCTGCGCGGTCGTGAAGATCATAAGAGATCACCCAGCTCGCCACGAGGCGCGCCGTCGCCGTGGCGCGCTCGAGCCACATCGCCTCTCCCGTCTGCTCGAAGAGCGTCACGAAGGACTCGAGCAACGCGGCCGCGGACTCGCCGTCGGGGCACTGCAGGGCGTCGCCCGGACCGCCGCACGTCAGGCCGGCGCGCACGTAACGGTCGTAGAATTGCTCCGCGACCGCGTGCGCCGTCGCGAGGCAGTCGTCGCGCTTGAGCAGCGCGGCTGCGAGCGCGAGCCCCGCCGGCGCGAGGCCCGCGGAGGTCGAGCCGCCCACGATGAGGTCGCCCGTCTCGACGTCGACGTACTGACCGAGCTGCCGTTCGCGATCCCACAGGCGCACGAACGCGTCAGCGCAGCGCCCGAGCCCCCCGAGCCAGCGCGCGTCGGCCTTGAAGGCAGGATCCTGCCGTTGCATCACCATGAGCTGCTTGGCGGCGAAGGTCAGCGCGTCGGCGCTGCGGCGCACGAGGTGCCAGCGTCCGAGGTGCCGCGTGCCTGGCAGCCGCCGCGTCGCTTCGCGCGTCGCCGCGCCCGACGGCGAGGGCGGCGCCGCCGCCGGTCCGTCGTCGAGCCAGCGCTTCCCGTCATAGACCGACCGGAAGAACCCCGACGGCGCCTGCGCCGACGAGAAAAGGAAGCCGAGCGTGCGCCGCGCCCGCTCGCGCGAGAGCGGCTCGCCGAACGCCAGCAGCGGCGACGTCGCCGCGAGCCCGCCGCACCAGCCGCTCTGCCACGAGAGCGCGCCCTCTCGCGCGTCGAGCGAGAAGATTCCGGCCGCTTCGACGAAGCGTTGGTTGACACGGGCCTCGTGGGCCTTGAAGGCCGCCGAAAACGGCAGCTCGGCCGGGCGGGCCGTCGGCCCCGTCAGATCCTTGCGCACGATGGCGAGCGCGTCGAAGAGGCCGCGCACCTCGGGGCACTCGAAGACGTGCACGCGCAGGCGCAGCACGAGCGTGTCGCCCGCGCGGAAGGCCGCGCCGCGATCCTTCGAGGGCAGGCGCGTGCTGCCGGCGGCGTACCCGACGTCCTCGCGCACGCCGGGCGCGCTGACGATGAGGCGCGCGCGCGTCCGGTCGTCGCTCTCCTCGAGCGTCAGGCACGACGGGCCGAGGCGCGTCGCCGGCTCGACCAGCACGAGCACGCCCTGTCCCCTTGCGGGTGCCTGCACGCCGACGGCGGGCGTCGCCAAGTCGGCCGCGAGCACCTGAAGGCGCGACGGTCCCGCGTGGATGTTGAGGCGCGGAATGTCCGAGACGATGACAGGAACGTTGGGCCCAATATCGGCCGCCTCCGAGAGCCGCGGCGGATACGCGATGTGGCGCGACTCGAAGCGGTTGCCCGCGTAGCAGGCGCCCGGCAGCAAGACGTAGTCAGCGCGCGACCAGCGCGAGAACGCGAGCGCGAGCCCGACGGAAGCCTCGGCCGCCGCTCCGCGCTCGAGCTTGAAGGTCGCGACGAGATCGATGGCCGGCGGGCGCGCCGCCTTCGGTCCGGCGTTCTTGACGGGCGTCGCCCGCAACGCGCACGTCCACGCGGCGTCGCCGAGCTGGCGCCGCGCCGTCGCGCCTGGCACGAGCGGCAGATCGAAGGCCTCGGCGACGCGGCCGCCGGCGCCGGCGCCGGCGTAGCGCGTGAGCCGCGCCGCCGGCGCGAGCCCCGCGCGCTCGAGCAGCCCGAGCGCGCCGCCGCGCGCCACGCGAGCGCGGCCGCGAAGGTCGAGCGCGACCGCGCCGCCCGCGAGCGCCGTGCCGCGAAGGAACAGCCGTCGTTTCATGCCGGGGTCATGCTCCGCACCCTCCGTGCGCCGCGCGGCGCTCACCGCCAGGTCGCGCCACGTCTCTAACACACATCGACGCCCCTGGGGCACACCCCGGACCCCCGGGCGATCTCGCCCGCGCGCCGGGGTCCTTCTGGTAGGCTCCGCGTGCTCGTGAGAGTCGTTTCGTTCGTCTGCGCCGTGTTGGGAATGAGCTCGCTCGTCAGCGCCTGCGGCGGTCCTCAGGGAGCGGGCGCCCCGGCGCTCGCGGTCACCGCCTTGCCGGCGGCCGTCGACGGGCGCAAGACCCGCCTCTCCTTCGAGCTCGGCAACGGCGTCAAGGCGATCCTCGAGGAGAACCACGTCGCGCCGCTCGTGGCGCTGCAGGCGTGGATCGGCGTCGGCTCGGCGGCCGAGCCCGCGGCGCACGGAGGGCTCGCGCACCTCACCGAGCGCGTCGTGCTCGGCGGCGCGCCGCCGGGCGAGGCTGACGTCGCGCCGTGTAAGGCGTGGACGAGCTTCGACGAGACGGTCTTCGAGACCGTTGTGGCCGCGCCGCACGCCGGCGCGCGCCTCGATGCCCTCGGCGCCATGCTCGCGCGCGCCACCTTCGACGCCGCCGAGCTCGAGCGCGGGCGGGCTGACGCGCTCGGCGAGGCGCGGCGCGCGTCCGCGTCGTCCGCGTCCGCGGCGTCCCGCGCGCTCTTTGCGGCGGCATTCGAAGGGCACGGGTACGCGCGGCCGGTCCTCGGCGTCCCGGCGAGCCTCGAAGGGCTCACGGGCGCCGACGTGGCGGCCTTCCATCGCCGCGCCTACGCCGGCGCGAACGTGACGATCGTCGCCGTGGGCGACTTCGACGCGCGTGCCTTCCGCGAGCGCGTCGCCACGGCCTTCGGATCGCTGCCCAGGAGCGAGGGTGGGGCGCCGCCGCCGCCCGCGCCGGCCTTGGCGGGCCCGCGCGCGGCGGTCGCGGTGAGCGAGTCGGGGGAGGCGGCGCTCGCGCTCGGCTACCGGCTGTCGACGCCCGACGCCGAGGAGCTCGCGGCCGTCGACGTCTTCGCCGCGGCGCTTGCCCACGACGGCGCCGGGCGGCTTCCGCGCGCGCTCGTGCTGAACCGTCAGCTCGCGCGGGCCGTGCGCGCGACGGTCGTCGAGGGGCGAGAAGGGGGGCTGCTCGAGCTTGAGCTGCCGCTCGTCGCGGGCCGCTTCGAGGACGCCGCGCGCGTCGCGCTTGCCGAGGTCTCGCGCGCCGCCCTCGAGCTCGGGTCCGCGGAGCTCGAGGGCTCTCGCGCCGCGCTCGAGGTCGATCTCTCGCGCGCGCAGGAGACGGCGGCCGGCTACGCGCGCAAGCTCGGGCTCTTCTCGACGATCGCGGGCGACATCGGCTACCAGGATCGCTACCTCGAAGGTCTCCGCGGGCTCACGGCGCCGCGCGTGCGCGAGGTCGCCGCCGCGCTCGTGCGTCCGTCCAACCTCTTCTTCGCGGCCGTCGCGCCGGCCGGCGGCGCGGTGGCGCGCGCCCCCGAGGGCCTCGCCGCGCGCTTGAGGGCGCTCGCGCCGGGCGCGCTTCCCGCTCCCGCCCGCGACGCGTCCCAGCTCGCCGCCGTCACCTCGAGCGGGGGCGTCGTGCGCGTCGTGTTGCCGTCCGGCCTTCGCGTCCTCGTGCTGCGCGATCCGACCGCGCCCTCCGTCGTCGCGCACGCCACCTGGTCGGGGGGCTTGCGCCTCGAGGACGCGCGGACGAACGGCGTGACCGGCCTCCTCGCCGCGACGTTGCCGCGCGGGACGCGAACGCGCGACCCCGCGCGCCTCGCCGCCGATCTCGCGGCGCTGGGCGGCCACCTCTCGGCTTCGGCCGGCCGCGACGAGCTCGGGGTCGACCTCGAGTTCCTGGCGCGCCGTTGGGAGGACGGGCTCGCGCTGCTCGCCGACTGCTTGCGCTATCCCGCCTTCTCCGAGGATGAGGTCGAACGAGCGAGGCTCGCCGCGCTCGAGCGCGTACGCGACCACGAGGACGACGCCGAGCTCGCGGCGACGCGCCTGTTCGCGGCGACCCTGTGGCCCGGGCATCCTTACCGCTTGCCGCTGCTGGGAACGGCCGGGTCCCTCTCGGCGCTCTCGCGCCGGCGCCTCGCCGACCACTTCCAGCGGCACTACGGCGCCTCGAACCTCACGATCGCCCTCGTGGGCGACCTCGACGTCCAGCGGGTCGTCGACTACCTACGTGCCCTGTTTGCCGACGCGTCGGCGCCGCTCGTCGCGGCGTCGGCCGCGCCGCCTCCCGCCCCGCGCGCGACTGATGGACCGACGGAGGTCTTCGCGCTGGCCGCCAGGGAGCAGGCGCACGTTGTCGTCGGGTACGCCGGTCTGCCGCTGGGCGATCCCGAGGGCCCGGCCGCCGAGGTGCTCGTCGAGATCCTCGGCGGTCGCGACGGTCGGCTGGCCCGCGAGCTCGGCGACATCTCGCTGGTGCACGCCGCGGCGTGGTCGGGGCTCGACGGGGGCGCGCTCGTCTTCGACCTCGCGAGCACGCTCGCGGGCGTGGAGCCGGCCGTCGTGAGCTTGCGCGCCGCCGTGGCGCGCGCGGCAGCGAGCCCGTTCCTCCCCGCCGAGGTCGAGCGGGCGCGCGCGCTCCTCGTGGGCGCCGCCGCTCGCGGCCTCGAGAGCCGCGGCGCCGTCGCGGCCGCCCTCGCGCGCGACGAGGCCCTGGGCACGAGACGCGCCGACGCCGACCTCGCGTCCGTCACGCCCGACGCCGTCGCGCGCGTCGCGCGGCGCCTCCTCGATCCGCGCTTCGAGATCGTCGCCGTCGTCCGCCCGCCCGCGCAGCCCGTCGCGAGCACGCCGGCCGCGCGCACCCCCGCGAAGACAAGGCCC
>DASZFV010000309.1:0-2776 GCA_035939455.1 Polyangia bacterium | reverse complement strand
TCGTAACGGAGGGCCGGATCTCCATGGGCCACGCCCGTGCCCTGCTCTCCCTCGAGGAGGTGGGCGCCATCGAGCGCCTCGCGCGCCGCGTCGTGGCGCACGAGCTATCGGTGCGTCAGGTGGAGGCGCTCGTCAAGCGCGAGCGCGACGGCCACGGCGCTGGAAAGGCGCCCCCGGCGCCCGCGCGGCCGTCAGCGAGCGCGCGCGATCTCGGCGAGCGCCTCTCGCGCGCCCTCGGCACGCGCGTGCGCGTCGTCGAGGAAGGACCGGGCAAGGGCCGCCTCGAGGTCGCGTACCACTCGTTCGACCAGCTCAACGCCGTGCTCGCGCAGATCCTCCGCTCATGATGGGCGGGCAGGCCCCTGTGGCAATCCGGTGGGTGGAGGGGTCATGACCGATCCGGCGTCCTCCGGCCCCCCCGAGGTCCCCGCCTCCGCCCAGCGCGCCGTCCCCGTCGTCGAGATCGGTTATCGTTCGGCGGGAGCGTTCCTCGTCGCCTACGTGGCGCAGATCGCGCGCGGCGAGCTCTTCATCGAGAGCCCGACGCTGCCGCCGCGGGGCACGCCATTGGCGTTGCGTATCGCGGCGCCACCCGCGACGATGACGCTCGAGGGGATGGTCGTCGGCGGACGCGAGGCGCGGCCGGGCCAGCCCGCCGGCATGGCCGTCGCGCTCGCCGCGACCTCGGAGTCCTTCGGGGCGACCGTCGATCGCCTGGCCGCCGCGTTCGCCGGGTTTCGCATCCTGCTCAGCACGGGCGAGGCGGCGCCGCGCGCCATCCTCGGCCGCTACCTGCGCTCGATGATCTCCTGCACCGTCATCGACGCCGACGGCGAGACCGATCGGTCCCTCGACCTCGGCACCCTCGACCTCTTCGTCCTCGATCTCGATTCATCGGGACCGCGGGGCTTCGAGCTCGGGCAGCGCGCACGGCAACGCCCGCGCGCCGCGCCCATCCTCGCGCTCGCGCAGCTCGAGCGCGACCGCGCCATCGCCTCGGGCCTGGGCTTCGAGGAGGTCCTGCCGAACCCGCCCGCCTTCGCCGACCTCGACGCCGCCGTGCGCCGTTGCCTCTCGCGCCCGACGACGATCCACCACGCGACCCGCTACGGAACTCTCAAGGGCTACGGGGCGGATTAGGGAGCACCTCTCCGGCGCGCATGCGCGCGGAGAGGAGCGTGTTCGAGAGCAGCATCGCGATCGTCATGGGGCCGACGCCGCCGGGCACGGGCGTGATCGCCGACGCGCGGCGCGCGGCGGCGGCGAGCTCGACGTCGCCCACGAGCTTGCCATCGGCGCTGCGGTTCATGCCGACGTCGATGACAACAGCGCCGGGCTTGATCCAATCTCCCCTGATCATCTCGGCGCGGCCCACGGCGGCGATCACGAGATCGGCGCGACGAACGACGCCCGGCAGGTCCCGCGTCTTCGAGTGGCAGACCGTGACGGTGGCGTCGGCGGAGATGAGCAACGCCGCCATCGGCTTGCCGACGATGTTCGAACGCCCCACGATGACGGCCTCGGAGCCCACGAGCGAGAACCGCGCCTCCTCGATGAGCTTCAGGATGCCGAAGGGCGTGCACGCGACGAAGCGCGGCTGGCCCATGAGGAGGCGGCCGAGGTTGTCGGGATGGAAGCCGTCGACGTCCTTGCGCGGGTCGACCGACAGCAAGACGCGGCGCGCGTCGATGGCCGCCGGGAGCGGGAGCTGCACGAGGATGCCATCGACCTCGGCGTCGGCGTTGAGGCGCGCCAACAGGGCCAATAGATCGCTCTCGGTGGTGGTCGCGGGGAGCTTGTGGTCGAACGTGCGGAAGCCGCACTCGTGGCAGGCCTTCGTTTTGTTGCGCACGTATACCTGCGAGGCGGGATCCTCGCCCACGAGCACGACGGCGAGACCCGGCGTCACGCCGCGCGCTGCGAGGCGAACGGCCTCGGTCGCGAGGCCCGCGCGCACGCGCGCCGCGAGGGCCTTACCGTCGAGGATGGTCGCGGGCCGAGGCGTCGGTGCGGACATGGCGGTCCTATATCACGCGGCCCGGACGTCGGGCGTCCGGATTTCGCGCCGGGGCCGGGCGTGGGACGAGACGCGAAGATGCAGCTCCCAGGCGCGGTTGGCGTGGCATGGCGTCGACGGGCGTGGCCCGGTCGGATGGCCGAGGTTCGCAGGGAGCTCGAGACCGTCGTCATCCGCCTCTATTTCGAGCGGCGACGCCTCAAGGCTGAGGCTCTGGCCACCGATGCCAGCGATGGTGCCCCGGCCGTCCGCGTCGAGATCCGCATTCAGGAACTCGAGGCGGAGCTGGACGCGCTCACCGTGGGCGCGTTCTCACGGTGGAGAGCCTCGCACGCGACCGACCCGCCCGCCACCCATGAAAGAGAAACCAGCGAAAGACGAGCGGGAGACGACGGCGTCGCGCCGACTGCACCCCCGTTTCACGGTCGACCTGCAGGTCGCCGTCTCGTCCGACAAGCAGAGCGTGGCGGCGCACACGCGTGACATCTCGCGCTCCGGGCTCTGCCTGGTCTCGACGCAAGCTCTGGCCCGTGAGAAAGAGATTGGGCTCGAGCTCGTGCTGGCGTTCGAGCAAGGCGGGTTGTCCGAGCCGCTCCATCTCCGGGGCCAGGTTGTGTGGTGCACGGCCATGTTCGGCCACCACCAGATCGGCGTAAAGTTCCTCGAGCCGGACCACGAGCAGGTGCGCAACCTCGACATGTTCCTCGGGTTTCTCGACGGCTCGCTGAACGCGGGCGAGCTCTTCACGAGCGACGACGA
>DASZFV010000308.1:0-3360 GCA_035939455.1 Polyangia bacterium | reverse complement strand
ACAAACGCAGCGACAGGCCATCGCCCACGGCGGCCGCGCGCTCCTTGCCCCAGATCTCCTTGACGGGCACTCGCACGAAGTCGTCGCGCTCGGCGAGGAACCGCCCGACGACGCGCTCGTTCTCGTCCTCGAGGACGCTGCACGTCGCGTAGAGGAGGCGCCCGCCCACGGCGACGAGCGGCGCGTACGTCACGAGCAGCGCGAGCTGGCGCGCGGGGAAGGCACGCACGGTCTGTGCCGTGAGCCGCCAGCGGGCCTCGGGGTTGCGGCGCAACGTCCCGAGGCCAGAGCAGGGCGCGTCGACGAGGACGCGATCCCAGCCGCCCAGGCGCGCCTCGGCCGGGAGCGTCGTGCCCTCGCTCACGACGGCGCGCGCCGCGACGTTCGTGAGGCCCGCGCGTCGCGACCGCCGCCGCAGCTCCTCGAGCTTCTTGCCGTCGGTGTCGAGCGCAAGCAGGCGGCCCTTGCCGTCCATCGACGCTCCGATGGCCAGCGTCTTGCCACCCGCGCCCGCACAAGCGTCGACGACGCGCCCGCCCGGCGGCGGCGCGATCAGCTCGGCGACGACCTGGCTGCCCTCGTCCATGACCTCGAAGAGGCCCTCTTGGAAGGCCGTGAGGCCGAAGGCGTTGACGCGCGTCTCGAGCACGAGGCCGGCGGGCGCGAGCGGCGTGGGCTGGGCGACGACGTGCTCCTCGGCGAGCCGCGCCGAGAGCGCCTCGCGCGAGATGCGCACCGTGTTCACGCGCAGGGCCATGGGCGCGCGCGTGTTCATGCTCGACGCGAGCGCGAGCCCGGCCTCCCTGCCGAGGTCGTTCGTGAAGGTCTCGATCATCCAGGTCGGGTACGACAAACGAAGCGCGTCGCGCTCGAGACCCGTGCGCTTGCCCAGCCCGGCGTCCTCTTCGAGGACGCGCGAGAGCTGCACCTCGGCCCCCACCAGCCTCGTCGCCTCGGCGCTCGCCGCCTCGACGGGCAGCCCCTCGCGCGCCTCGAAGACGAGCAGCTTGAGCGCGTCGCGCGCGGGGGCGGCGAGCTCGCGCAGCTCCCGCCCCACGAGCTCCTCAAGAATGGCGTCGAGCCGCCGATCCATCCGGATGAGACCGTAAACCGTCTCCGAGATTCGTCGCCTGTCGCCGCTCGCGAGCTCGCGGTGGGCGCGGAAGCTGCGCGCTATGATCTCGCTCGCAAAACCCCACTCGGCGCGCGCCTCCGCCGCGATCTCGAGCGCGAGCGCGCGCGCCGCACCCTGCAAGCGCCCAGGCCTCATGCCCGTCATCCCCACCGACGAAATGATAAAGTGAGCCCGATGTCAGCCTCGCCCACCCCGGTCACCGACGTCCCCTCGTCTCCCGTGGACGCGCACGCCTCGAAGCCGAACCCGTACCTCGTCGCGCAGGAGCAGCTCGACCGCGCCTCGAAGGTCGCGGGCATCACGCCCGAGGTCCGCGCCATCCTCTCGCAGCCCAAGAACGAGCTCATCACCAACTTTCCGGTCCGCATGGACAACGGAGAGTACAGGATGTTCAAGGGCTACAGAGTCCAACACAACAACATCCTCGGGCCCTACAAGGGCGGCATCCGCTACCACGAGCAGGTCTCGCTCGACGAGATCAAGGCGCTCGCCGCCTGGATGACCTACAAGGGTGCGCTGCACGACATCCCGTTCGGCGGCGGCAAGGGCGGCATCAAGTTCATGCCGCGCAACCATTCGCAGTCCGAGCTCGAGCGCATCACGCGGCGCTTCACGCACGCCCTCGGCTCGAACATCGGGCCCGAGTATGACATCCCCGCGCCCGACGTGGGCACGAACGGCCAGATCATGGTCTGGATGATGGACACGTACATGAACGTCGTCGGCTTCAGCGACAAGAACGCCAACCGGCGCGTCGTCACGGGCAAGACCATCACGGCGGGCGGCTCCTACGGGCGTGAGACGGCCACGGGCCAAGGCATCGTCCACTGCATCACCGAGTGGGCGCGCGACCGGCGCTTCGAGCTCAACGGCTGCAGCTTCACCGTGCAGGGCTTCGGTAACGTCGGCTCGCACGCGAGCAAGATCCTCGCGCGCACGGGCGCGACCCTCACGGCGACGGGCGACTGGAAGGGCTACATCTTCAACGGCGACGGCATCAACCCGTTCAAGCTCTCGGAGTACGTCGCGAAGACCGGGTCAGTCGCGGGCTACCCCGGCGCCAAGGCCATCTCGCGCGCAGACTTCTTCGCGACGCCGGCCGACATCTTCATCCCCGCCGCGCTCGAGCTCGAGATCGGCGTGCGCGAGGCCAAGGCCCTCGAGGTCAAGCTCATCGTCGAGGGCGCGAACGGGCCCACGGAGACGGCGGCCGAGCCCATCCTCCACGAGCGCGGCATCGACCTCATCCCCGACATCCTCGCGAACTCGGGGGGCGTCGTCGTCAGCTACTACGAGTGGCTGCAGAACAAGCGCTCCGAGCGCTGGGACCTCGAGGAGGTCGAGGAGCGCCTCGCCAAGCGCATGAAGCGCACCTTCCTCGCCGTCACCGAGTACGCCGCGCAGAAGAAGTGCGACTGGCGCATGGCGGCCATGGGCATCGCCGTCGACCGCATCGGCAAGGCCTACGCCGAGCGCGGAATTTTTCCATAGGCTTTCGTCTAACAGGGGGACCCTGAGAGGGTTCCCTTACCCCCCCACGCCGGTGTCCGGACGGGTCGTCCTCCCCCGGGGTGACCTTTTCTCTCCCGGGCCCTCTGAAGACCGTTCTGCGGATGGACAAATTTCCACTTGACTGGACAGCGTGAGGTCAATTAGCCTAGTTATCATATCGGCTATGACGACTTTATCCCGCAAAGGTCGCTACGCGCTGCGCGCCCTCTACGCGCTCGCTGGACAGATGGCTGACGGCCGCGGATCCATGCTCATCGCGGATCTCGCGGAGCGCGAGAACATCCCGCGCAAGTTCCTCGAGGCCATCCTGCTCGAGCTCAAGAACGCCGGCATCCTGCACAGCAAGAAGGGCAAGGGAGGCGGCTACGCGCTCGCGAAGAACCCGGCCGAGATCGTGCTCGGCGACGTGATCCGCACCATCGACGGGCCGCTCGCGCCCATCCCCTGCGTGAGTGAGCGCGCCTACGCGCGCTGCGAGGAGTGCGCCGACGAGGCGACGTGCGGCACGCGCCTCGTCATGAAGCAGGTGCGCGACGCCATCGCGCGCATCCTCGACAACACCACGCTCGCGAGCGCCATCGAGCAGTCGGCGCGCGCGCGGCGCCAGTCCCTCACCCAAGTCGCCTACGCGATCTGACCGGAAGGAGCCCGCATGGTCCTGCTCGCACGCCAATCACTCTATAAACTCGGTAGAGTAAGTAGTTTTATTGCAG
>DASZFV010000307.1:0-1608 GCA_035939455.1 Polyangia bacterium | reverse complement strand
CGACCGTGGCGTGGGATCCGGCGGCGGCGAAAGTTCTCCTCATCTTGGCGGCGATGATCGCGTTCGTCGTCGCCGTCTACTTTGTCAAGCGCAACGCGCCGGCGAACCCGCCGCTCGACCTCGCCTACTCGCGGGCTGCGTGGGGCCCGGCGCTGCGCGAGGGAGAGGAGATCGTCGCGCAGGTCCCCGTCTTCGAGCCCGTCATGTCATGGGGCCAGCCCGTCTACTACCGGACGGGCAGCCGCATGCCGACGCGCCGCCAGCTCGCGCTCACCTCGAACGGCGCGCTGCTCGTCGCGAGCCGCGGTTGGGGGGATCTGCGGCGGCGCCACCGCCACGAGCTCGCCGCCGTCGAGGTCGACATGATAGCGCCCGACGACGACGGCTGCGTGTCGATGCGGCTGCGGCTCGGGCGCGAGCCGCTTTACCTCTACCGCGTGCCGCGGACGTTCCTCGAGCGCCTGCACGCGGCGGGCGCTCGCGTCGCCGCGGTCGCGGAGGCCTGACGGTGCAGAAGAAGCTCAAAGAGTTGAACGACACGCTCGAGGGGTTCGTCGACCAGGCGGACTACCTGACGCTGGTCGTGGGCGCCGACGACGGCACGGCGGTCATGGTGCTCTCGGCGCTGCAGGGCCTCGACCAGAAGAACGGCGCCGACGTATTCGTCGTCATCCCCGACGAGACGGGCCCGGCGCCCGCGTATCTCACGGCGATGGCGACGCGCATCGAGAGCGAGCGCATGGTCGTCAACGACGTGCTCGAAGCCGAGGGGAAGCCGCCCTGGCCCGAGATCCCCGTGCTGTGCTTCGACGCGCGCCAACCCGACGGCGAACGCCTTCACGCCCTCGTGGAGTACGTGCGCGCGCGCATGCCCGAGGGCGATCACCGCCTCGTCTGGGCTCTCATGCCGACGGCGATAAAGGACCAGGCCGGCTACGCGCAGATCGTGGGGCTGCTCGTGCCGCGCGGCGAGATCCAGCCGTGGATGCGCGGCGCGCGGTTCCTCGTGCGCGATGATCGCGCGCAGCCGTTCATCACCCCGGCGCTCAAGAAGATGCAGGCTCCGGGCGTGCTGACGTACGCGCCGGACTTCTCCCCCGCCGGCGTCGAGGCCGCGCTCAACGACGAGGCCGCCGACGAGTCCGCGTCCGTGGGCCAGCGCATGACGAGCCTGCTGCAGCTCGCGGCGCTCGACTACTCGTTCGGGCGCCTGGAGCCCGCCATCGAGAAGTACCGCGTGCTCATGGCCTGGTTCCAGCAGACGGGCGCCAAGGAGATGCAGGGCCTCTGCCTGCAGGGCGTGGGCGACATCCTCCGCCGCATCGGCAACAAGGCCGCGGCGAAGGAGAAGTACGAGCAGGGGATGCTGCTCGTCGCCGACTCACAGGCCTTCGTCGTGACGCTCAACCTCGCCGTGTCCCTGGGCGACACATGCCTCGATCTCGGGCAGCTCGAGCAGGCGCACGGCTACTTCCAGCTCGGCGACCAGATCGCGACGAAGATCATCAACCCCTTCGTCAAGGCGGACTGCCTGGAGAAGCTCGGCGTCGTCCACGAGAGGCGCGGCGAGCTCGGCCCCGCCGCGAAGATCTGGACGGACGCCACGAA
>DASZFV010000306.1:0-1697 GCA_035939455.1 Polyangia bacterium | reverse complement strand
CGAAAACTCCGATTTTCATGTGCGCCTCCGGGGCGCGAATTTAGCAGGGAAGCGCGCACGCGCCCGCGAGCGGCGCTAGAATGATTCCATGACTGCGCTCGTGACGATTGGCCTGTCGATCGTGATGGCCGCTGCGACGGCGCCGACGCCTGCTCCCGCCGCCGGCAAGCTCGCTCCTCCCACCGCGAAGGAGATGGCGGACGCGATCGTCGCCGTCAACAAGTCGCTGGGCCTCGAGAGCTGGCCGGCCCACGGCGTCAAGCCCTGCATCGACCGCGGCGGCCAGGGCATCCTCGCGAAGGACGTCACGCCCGACGACGCGCGCAAGTGCGCCACCGCCGCCGTCGAGAAGGGCCTGCCCGAGCTCGGCAAGTCGTACGTGCTCGCGATCCTCATGGGCGCGATCGGCCCGGTGACCGTCATCGCCCTCGGGACGGGTGAGGCGGCCGGTTGGGGCGCCTACTCGTGCGACCCGACGAAGACCTGCAAGCCCATGAAGATCAACCCCGGCAACAAGTGGGGCAAGCGCCTCGATGAGCGGCGCGCGAAGGTCTGCGCCGACGCCGCGACGATCTGGCTGCCCGCGGGGCAAAAGGCCTGCCCGTAACGGACGGCCGCGGCGCGCCGAGCACCGAGACCGAGACGCGAAGCTCAGCCCACCCAAGCGCGCGCGTTGCGGAAGAGGCGCATCCAGGGGCTGTCGTCGCCCGATTCGCGGTTCCACTCGCGCGGGCGCCACGAGAGCTGGACGGTGCGGAAGACGCGTTCAGGGTGCGGCATGAGAATCGTGACGCGCCCGCCGGCGGCCGTGAGGGCCGTGATGCCGCCCGGTGAGCCGTTCGGGTTCTCGGGGTAGCGCTCGGTGACGGCGCCGCGGTGATCAACGAAGTGCGCGGCCACGGCGCCCGCGCGCTCCAGGGCCGCGCGATCGTCGTCCGCCGCGAACTCGGCGCGGCCCTCGCCGTGCGCGACGGCGATGGGCAGGCGCGAACCTGTCATGCCGGCGAAGAAGATCGACGCGCTCTCCTCGATCTGCACGAGTGAGAGGCGGGCCTCGAACTGTTCGCTGCGGTTGCGCACGAAGCGCGGCCAGCGTTCGGCTCCGGGGATGAGCTCCTTGAGGTTCGAGACCATCTGGCAGCCGTTGCAGACACCGAGCGTGAACGAGTCGGAGCGCGCGAAGAACTTCGAGAAGGCGACGCGCGCGTGCGGATTGAAGAGGATCGACTTCGCCCAGCCCTCGCCAGCGCCCAGCACATCGCCGTAGGAGAAGCCGCCGCAGGCGGCCAGGCCGCGGAAGGACGCGAGGTCGACTCCGCCCGTGAGCACGTCGGTCATGTGGACGTCGACGGCCTCGAAGCCGGCGCGATCGAAGGCCGCCGCCATCTCGAGCTGCCCATTCACGCCTGGCTCGCCAGGATCGCGACGCGTGGGCGCGCCTTCACGACGAGGCGCGCTTCGGTCGGAGTCGCGTCGAGGGCGAAGGTCAGCCGCGCCGAGCGCCCGGGGTCGCCTGCGTCGACTCGACCGGCCTGCTCTTCGTCGGCCGAGGCGGCGTCGTCGCGCATGCGCTGGAGCGCGTGCGTCGTATCCGACCAGACGCCGCGCAAGAAGGCGCGCTCCTCGTCGAGGACGACGTGGCCGCCCGCCCGCACGACGAAGCGATCGCCTCGCGCCGGGCGGGCCACGCGGCGCAC